>PMLI01000343.1 GCA_003158835.1 Acidimicrobiaceae bacterium | reverse complement strand
ACAATCTACGGTGCTAAGTTTCCCTGACCGGCGACGACCCGCGTTGAGTGTCGCCGTGGCTTCACGTAGGACGCTAATTGGTTGTGACCTCGTCCGGGCTGCTGGCGGTGTCATGCTCTACCGGGCGTCGGCCCGCCATGGCCGGCACCAGCCCCGTGGGGGCGTGTGGCAATGCGGCGTCGCGCTTGGGGGCAACGGCCGGTGACTTGTCCAAAGGGGCGTGGCGGGCCGGCTCCCTGCGGAAAAACTGGCGTTTCTGTTGCTCCAACGAGTCCTCGATGAGGGACCGATTTATCCGGATGAGCTCGGCAATAACACCCATGGCCAACATGGCCACGGCCGCGATCAGGATGACGCTGCCCAGCACCAGCGACTGAACATGTCGCCCGATGCCTCCGTTGTCGTTGGTGAACCAGGCGAGCGCCACGAAACGCATAAAGGGCACGAGCCCGGCGATGAACATGACAGACCCGAGGCTGGTGAACAGCCTGAGCGGCCGGTACATGATGTAGGCGCGGAGGATGGCGGCCGCCGACTTGATGACGTGCTCGGCCACGTTCGAGAACAGTCGTGATTCGCGGGTCTTGGGGTTCGTCTGGATAGGGATGCTGCGTATCGCCAGCCGTTTGTAGCCCGCCTGGATGATCGTCTCGGTGCAGTAGCTGAACCTGTTGATCGTATTGAGGCGCACGAGGGCCTCGCGGGAGTAGGCGCGGAAGCCCGAGGCGGCGTCCGGTATGTCCGTGCCGGCCGCCAGGTTGACGACGCCGCTGCCTATTTTCTGGAGCCGTTTCTTGAGCGTCGAGAAGTGCGCGATGGTGTGTGTTTGCCTGTCCCCGACAACGATGTCTGCTTCACCGGCGAGGATCGGGCCGACCAAGTCAGGGATTCGTTCGCTAGGGTATTGGTTGTCCCCGTCGGTATTGACCAGGATGTCGGCACCGATCTCAAGGGCGCGCCGTGCACCATCGCGGAAGGACTGACCGAGGCCCATGTTGCGGGTGTGGTGCACAAATTGACTCACACCCAGCGATGCTGCTACTTCAACGGTGCGGTCGGTGGAACCGTCGTCGACGACCAAGAACTCGATCGAGTCGATCCCGGGGATCGAGCGTGGCATGCGCGCGAACACGAGGGGGAGCGTGGCCTCTTCGTTGAGGCAAGGCACTTGCACAACGAGTTTCACGGCGCCCTTGCCTCCCGCCGGGACTGGACAGGCGGAGACCAGCTCGGGGCCGGGAAAGACTGGCAGCTCACATCAGGGATCTTAGTTGGTTTCGCCGTCGTACTCAAGTAAATCTATGGAGAAGCTAGATCCCAACGGAGCGCCGCGATATGATTGGCGCGATGTCGGAGGATGGCTCACCCAATTCCGACCCACCCAGGCGCCTGCCGCTAAGCCCGGTCTTGCTTCGCATCGCCGGCTTCTCCATCGCCATCGCGTCGGTTGCACTGTGCGCCGTCGCTCTGGTTCACCAGTGGGAGACGGTCAAGACATCGGTAGAACATGCTGACTACGCAATGCTGCTCTGGTCTTTCGTCGCTGCCGCTACGGGGATGGCGGGTCTCGGCGTGCTGTGGTGGCGCTGCCTGAACACCTTTGGCCGGGCCGTTGATCTCAACCATACGATGTCCTGGTACTTCGCCGGCGAACTGGGCAAGTACATACCGGGAGGGGTCTGGCCTGTCCTCGGACGTGGAGAGCTTGCCTACCGCAAAGGTGGAGTGAGCCGGGCCACGGGCTACGCCACCACGCTCATCTCCTATGCTGCCATGTGTGTGGCTGCCGCCGCCGTGTGCGGGGCGCTCGCCCTGGTCCTGGCTTTGGACAACCGGTCCCCGACCTGGGCCTGGGCAGTCGTCGCCCTGGTGCCCATGGGTGTTCTGGCCACGCATCCGACAGTCTTCGAGCGTGTGCTGCGTGCCTCGTCGCGCCTGACAGGACGAGGCGTCTCGCTAACTACGCCGCGGTGGCTTCGGCTGCAGAGCCTCATGGCCATCGCGGTCCCGACGTGGCTGCTCGTCGCCTTGTCCTCGGTGTTGATCGCGCAGGCGCTGGGCTTCGACCAAAGACCGGCGCAGATTGGTTTCGCCGCCGTGTCGGCCTGGATAGTCGGTTTTCTCGCCGTGCCTGTGCCGGCCGGTGCTGGTCTGAGAGAGTTGGTCTTCGTGGGTCTCGCCGGCCTCAGCCCCGGCCGCGCCGTTGCGGTCGCGGCCGGAGCCCGACTGGTCTTGTTATGTGTGGACGGACCGGGAGGTGTTCTGGCCTTGATTGCCATTCGATTAAGGCCTGGAGTGCGGCCCGCTCAACCGATCGAACGGTCGTCCGACCACGGCCGGCACGAAAGATCTCCGGTTGCCCGTGCTGAAGGATGAGCTGTTAGTAGGTGCTAAGCAGACCTACGTGGCCGCGATTCGAACGGTCGGTCGCGGTCTGTCATCGCTTGGCGTGGGAAAGTCCGGGCCACCGGACCGTAGCCATCGGTTGGCGCACTGGGCGTACAGCCTGACGTGCGTGCACGATTCACTGGCCATCTCGAAGCTAGGTGTCCCTTGGTGGTCTTACACGGCGATCGACAAGATCGATCGCTGGTTTACATCCAGACCGCACCCTATCCGTGTCTTCGAGTACGGATCCGGAGCCAGCACGATCTGGCTGGCGGACCGAGCCGACGAGATCTACTCGGTGGAGCACCATCGGGGCTTTGCCGAGTACCTGTCCCCGACCCTGCATTCCATTCCCACGGTGAAGCTCTTTGTCGTGCCGCCGACCCCTGGTGCGGGCCCGAAGACCCCCTCCGGCAAGGAGGGCAACGAAAACCTCGACTTCACCGATTACGTTACCACCATCGACCAGGTAAAGGGCCCGGTCGACCTGATCGTCGTCGACGGCCGGGCCCGCCAGTCCTGCCTAGCCCGCGCCCGCGGGCGCTTGGCCGAGGACGGGATCATTGTCTTCGACAATAGTGCCCGTCGACGCTACCGAGAGGCGATCGCAGGGTGTGGCTTGGTCGAGAAGAAGTTCCGAGGCCTAGTGCCGACGCTCCCCTATCCGGACCAGACGTCGGTCCTGTACCGATCTTCCGCGTGCAGATCGACCGAGGCAACACGAAATATGTTCGATTGACGGCGACGTTCTGGCCCGCCCGGAGCTAAGCGGTCTTTGAGGCCTTGGCCGCAGCCTTCATCTCCGCCTTGTGGGCCCGGACCAGCAGCAGGGACTCCGGCCCGGTAATGTCGGCCACCGAGAAATGGGTGCCGGGGTCACCGAAGGGCTTGCTCACGCCCTCCCAGCCGGGCGGCCGCACACCCATCTGCTTGCCCAGGAAGGCGACGAAGATCTTCGCCTTCTGCTCACCGAACCCTGGCAGAGCACGTACCCGGTGCAGAAGGTCCGAACCGGAGTCGGCCGTCTCCCAGATCCGGGACGGCTTGCCCTCGTATTCCTGGACGATAAGGCGGCACAGTTGCTGGACGCGCTCGGAGTTGGAAACGGGGAACCGGTGGAGCGCCGGCGGCTGGGAGAAGATGGCACCCAGAGCGCCTGGCTCCATCTGGGCCATGGCGGCGGCGTCGAGCTCGCCCCCTAAGCGGTCCCGCAGGTGTCGGGGGGAACTGAAGGCCTTCTCCAGCGGGATCTGTTGGTCCAGGACAAAGCCCACCAGGAGTGCTAAAGGATCCCTGGATATGAGCTTGTCGGCATCGGGGTCGCCTGAGAGACGGAGCATACTTATGACCGCGCCGGGCTGGGGTGCTCGGGGTCGATCCCGTAGCGGCGGATGGTGTCCTCGACTTCCTCGGCCTTGGCCTCGCCGGTCTGGCGCAAACCGTCCAGTACCGCCACCATGACGTGGGCGGCGTCGGTTTCGAAGTGCCGGCGCAGCGCCTGGCGGGTGTCGCTACGGCCGAAGCCGTCAGTGCCGAGGCTGATGAACAGGCCGGGGGCCCAGCGGGACACCTGGTCCGGTACGGCCTTCATGAAGTCGGTGACCGCCACTATCGGCCCCTCGGCGTTGGCCAGCGACTCGCTCACCAACGGGGCCCGGGGCGGACCGGAGGGGTGAAGACGGTTGTGCCGCTCGACTTCCAGGGCGTCCTCGCGCAGGGCCTTGTAGCTGGTGACGCTCCACAGTTCGGCCGCCACGTCGTGGTGTTCGGCCAACAACCGCTGCGCCTCGAGGGCGGCCTGGCTGGCCGAGCCCGAGAAAAGGATGGTCGCCCGCCGGCTCGGCCCCGCCGGTGCCGGTGCAAACCGGTACAGACCGGCCAGGATGCCCGGGTCGGCGCCTTCGGGCTTGGGCGGCATGAGGTAGTTCTCGTTGTAAAGGGTTATGTAATAGAAAATGTCTTCGCCGCCGCCCTGGCCGTACATGCGGGCGATGCCGTCGCGGACGATGGTGGCCGTCTCGTAGGCGAACGCCGGGTCGTAGGCCTGTACGTTTGGTACGGCCGAGAACAGCAGGTGCGACTGGCCGTCGTCGTGCTGCAGGCCTTCGCCCAGCAGGGTCGTGCGCCCGGCCGTGGCGCCCATCAAAAAGCCGCGGGCGCGCATGTCCGCCGCCGCCCAGATCATGTCCCCGACCCGCTGGAACCCGAACATGGAATAGAAGGTGTAAAACGGCACCATGGGCTGGCCGAACGTGGCATAAGCGGTCCCGGCCGCCGTGAAATCCGCCAGGCCGCCCGCTTCGGCTATGCCCTCTTCGAGTATTTGGCCGTCTTTTGCCTCCGAATAAGAAAGCATCAGCTTGGAGTCGACCGGTTCGTACAGCTGGCCCAGGGGCGAATAGATCTTGAAGTCTTTGAACAGCGCGTCCATCCCGAAAGTGCGGGCCTCGTCCGGGATGATCGGCACTATCCGCTTGCCTATCGATTTGTCCCGCAGGAGGTGGCGCAGCAGGACCGCGAAAGCCATGGTGGTCGAGACCTCGCGGCCGCCCGAGCCGTTGTCGAACTCGGCAAAAGTGGCGTCGGCCGGCGCAGGCAGGGGCTCGTAGCGAACGACGCGCTGGGGCAGGGGGCCGCCCAGTTCCTGGCGGCGCTGCATCATGTACTGGTGCTCGGGACTGTCCGGTGCCGGGCGGAAGAAGGGTGGTTCGCCGGAGTCGAGGGCCTCGTCGGGGATATGGGCCTGGAGGTGAAGTCGGTCCCGGAGCCGTTTCAGCTCGGCCGCGTTCATCTTCTTTATCTGGTGGGTGGCGTTGCGGGACTCGATGGTCGGTCCCAGCGTCCAGCCCTTGATCGTTTTGGCCAGGATGGCGGTGGGCTGGCCGGTGGTCTCGGTGGCGGCCTTGTAGGCGGCGTAGAGCTTGCGGTCGTCGTGGCCGCCCCGGGGCAGGCGGCGCAGGTCCTCGTCGCTCAAGTGCTCGACGAGCTTGCGCAGGCGGGGGTCGGGGCCGAAGAAGTGCTCGCGGATGTAAGCCCCGCCCGCGACCGAGTACTTCTGGAACTCGCCGTCGAC
>PMLI01000556.1 GCA_003158835.1 Acidimicrobiaceae bacterium | reverse complement strand
GTATACCGTTTCTACACCCGCCCGGACCTTCAGCCCCCACGGGTGAGGACGGTGCCGGTCACCCCCTCGGGCAGTTTCGCCAGCACCCCCAACAGTCACGTGCTGCTGGCGCCAAAGGCATTCGCGGGCACCGGGCCCGGCCAATGGGGGTACATGATCCTCGACGGCGACGGAAGCCTGCGCTGGTTCCTCCCCGCCACCAAGCCTCCCTTTAACCTGCAGTACCAGGAGTTCATGGGTAAGCCCGTGCTCACCTGGTGGGAAGGTGACGTCACCAACGGGACCGGGGCCGGCGAAGCCGTCATCGCCGACATGGCGTTCCGGGAGATGGCCCGTTTCACCCAGGTTGACGGCCTTTATCCCGATCTTCACGAGTTCTATCTGACCTCCCAGGGCACGGCCCTGATAACCGCTTACCACACCGTGGCGACCGACTTGTCCAGCGTGGGGGGGCCGAGCCACGGCTACGTAGCCGGGGCCGTCGCCCTCGAAGTGGAGGTGCCGGGCGGCAAGCTGCTACACCGCTGGGACAGTCTGGACCACGTAGCCGTCGCCGAGACGTACCAGGAATTCTCAGGCGGGACCGAAGGAGTGCCGTTCAATTACTTCCACATGAACTCGATCGCCGTGGCGTCCGACGGGGACCTGCTCATCTCGGGGCGGAATACTTGGGCGGTGTACAAAGTGGATAGGTCGACTGGCCAGGTCGTGTGGCGCCTGAACGGCAAGAAGTCAGATTTTGCCATGCGCGAGGGTGCGAACTTTCACTGGCAGCACCACGCCCGCTCGCACAGCCTTGAACGCCTCAGTCTCTTCGACAACGGAGCATCCCCGGCCGAGGAGCCTCAATCGCGCGCTCTTGTCTTGAACATCGACGAGAAGACCATGACCTGCAGCCTGGAACGAGCCTTCGTCCACCCGGCCCGCCTCCTGGCTTCAAACCAAGGGAGCGTGCAGGTGCTGGCGGACGGGGGCGTGGTCGTGGGCTGGGGCGCGGAACCGTACTTCTCGCGCTTCTCGGCCGATGGCGAACTTCTGGTGGACGGGCGTTTCCCCACCAACATCCAGTCTTACAGAGCACTTGTGGCCGAGTTCAGCGCGACTCCCACCGAGCTGCCTACCGTGGTTGTCGGTGCCAACCCCCCCATGGGATCGTCGGTCTACGTGAGCTGGAACGGCTCAACGGAGGTGACTGCGTGGCGCGTCCTGGCCGGGAACAGCTCTGACCGGTTGTCGGCCGCAGGGACAGCGGAATGGGCCGATTTCGAGACGGCGGTGGCCGTTGAAAGCCTTGGGCCCTATTTCCAAGTTGTCGGCCTGGACAACGCCGGGAGGGAGATCGGCCGGTCCGAAGTCGTGAAGGCCTGAGCCCGTCCGCCATCTCTGCCGCGACCCTGAGCTTTCAGCCAACACGCGCTGACACCGTGATGAAGTCACGGTTCCAGGACGGGTCGAAAAAGCGGTCTGGGCCCCCCACCATGTCGGGCATCAGGTCGACGCCGTTCAGGGGGGCAGCCAGGCCGGCCGGCGTCGACGGCGCATAAGTGGCAAATACGGTCCAATACGGGTTGATATCGAGTTCCATCGCCCGGACGGCGCCCGCCCGGACCAGCAAAGAGGCGAGGTCCACGACGGTCAGCGAAGGCCCGGCCACGTAGATGAGCGCGCCGTCGGCGGTTTGCCCTAGCCCCGAACGCCAGACATTGGGGATCCCGCCCAATGTCGGGCCCCAGGTCCAGATGTCGTTGGGGTTCAGGCCCGGGACGGCCTGCCCATTGTCCACCAGGAGGTTGAGGTTTTGCCTGACAGCGACGACGGTTGGTCCCATGGTGGCGTCGCGGCCCCAGTCGCCGACAATAGCAGAGCCGTCTTTGTAAATCACGAGTGATGCGGCCCCAACGCGCAGGGGGAAGACCAACTTGCCTTCGGAAAAGTAGCCACCGTCGGTCGAGGGGAACTGGAAACCACCATTGAACGCCGCTACCAGGGTTCGCGCTGCGGAGGCGGGGACAGGAGCGGTGTACTTCCATCCGAAACCACCGGGGCTCAAACTGCCGGAGTACAGCGTCGGTCGCAGGAGCCCGGCGTCCATCCAAGCCACGCCCGCCACCACACCGGGATCTTGGGGAGGCTCGAGGGTCGTCTCGTAAACCACCGGGCGACCATCGACGAGCCGGCCCGTGGCATGCCAGAGCCCTTGGCCGGCCAACGAGGTCCCCGCGAAGGGGGCCAGGGGTCTCGGCGAGGGCAGTGCCACGCTCCCGGCCCGCTGGTGCACCGCAGGCGCCGCGTACGCGGCCACGGGTGGGAACGAGACAAGGCCGACCAGGGCCGCCACGGGCCACCGGCGCACGCCCTGCATGCTCCGTTTAGCCATCCACATAGACCATTTAGCCATCCACATAGAGTTGTCCGTTCGGTCCGAGGGCAACCGGAATGGGTGCAAGCCCGGTAGGGGCCGGGCCTTGTAGTACCGCTCCGGTCGCGGCGTTGAACAGCGATCCATGGCAAGGGCAGGCGAAAACGTTGTTTGTCCCGTCGAACTGGACGGTACAACCTGCATGTGGGCAGACCGCCGAAAAGGCGCGGAACTGGCCCTTGCGGGTCTGTACGACAAGGGCGGGGACCTGCTGGGCCGGGTCGGTGAAGGTCGCCGCGCCACCGACGGGCACATCGACCGCAGACCCGATCCGCGTCCCCTTGGGGACGGGCCCGGTGGGAGCGCTCGTCGTCGCCGGCGGGACCGTTGTGGTCCCGGTACCGGTCGGCGCAGGCGCCACCGTCGCAGTCGTCGCTGTCGTCGTCGAGGCTGCGGTACCACCCGAGCTCGTGGCCGGCGTGCCTCCGGCGCCGAGAGGCCCGGCCGTTCCCGATCGCGGCGCGGTGTGCAGGAACCGCCCGATAGCGCTCACCAATGCGCCCAGAGTGGCCCCAGAGAAACCAACCAAGCCGGCCGCCATGGTCTTTTGGAGGAACATCCGCCGTTCGATCTGTGCCGCCCGCTGCTTGGTCGCGGCCGATTGTCGCTTGGTCGGCTCGCCTCCAGGCGTGGCATCACTCAGAGCTGCTCGCGCCCGCTCGGCGCGACGCGCGTACACGCCGTCGAGCGACCAGGCTCCGGAGCCTCCAAGCACGAACGGTGTCCAGGCAAAGAGGAACACGATGTCCGCTCCGTAGTAGTACGGGCTGTCCCTGAAGCTGACGGTGAGGAAGAACGACAGGGAGAGGAGGGCTCCCCCGGTCGCGGCCAGACGTCCGAGAAGCCCCAGCAACGTTCCCAGGCCGACCGCGATCTCCCCCAGGGCGATAAGAACGGCAAAGAAGACGGGCGCATGGAGCACGGGGTCGAGAAGATGGTGCAGGGGGCTCGTGATGATAGAGCCCCGGAGCTGCTGGCGGAACGAGCCCGCAGCGGTCGTGCTCAAGAAGTCCGGGTTGGCGAGCTTTTGCAGCCCG
Source organism: Acidimicrobiaceae bacterium (assembly GCA_003158835.1). Lineage (GTDB taxonomy): Bacteria > Actinomycetota > Acidimicrobiia > Acidimicrobiales > Palsa-688 > Fen-671. Next base: position 13,137 of record PMLI01000556.1, on the reverse strand, counting down.
GCGAACACGAACGTCACCCCGAGAAAGGCGCGCAGAAGGAGCAGCGCCCCTCCGGGCGCAGCGAGAGCTCCCGCCAAGCGGGAGCGAACTGATGGTCGCCGGTCCCCGGCCGGGAAGGGCCCGTTCACGGCTCTTCTGTCTGGGGCTCTTCTGTCGGGGGCTCTTCTGTCTGCGTCGGCATGGCTTACCTCGACCGAGGCTAGGTCGTGGACCTTACGGCTACGTGAAGCGGGCCGGCCTTTCCTACCCGATGGCCCCGAGGGCCCGCGTGGGGCCGGGAAGGCTGTCTGTTACAGCGCCGAGCTCACGCCCCTTTGGCGCCCGGTCCGAGCAGGTGGCCCACGCCGTAAGTGACCGAAGCGGCAATCGTCGCGGCCAGCAACTGCCGAGCCGCCGTGCGCCAGACGCCCTGGCCCGAGAAGAAGCCGATGGCGGCTCCGCGGGCCACCGCGGCTGATGCTCCGATGACGATCGAGATGAGGACCGCGGTCGGGCCGCCGATGAAGAACCACGGCAACAACGGGAGTATGGCCCCGAGCGAGAAGCCGAAGAACGACACCGCCGCGGCCTGCCGGGACGACCCGGCGCTGTCAGGGTCGACACCCAGCTCGAGCCGGACATGGGTGTCCAACGCGACCTCGGGAGTAGCCATGAGGATGCGAGCCACCGTGTCGGCATCTTTCGCCGCCACGCCGCGGGCCCGGTACATGGCGGCCAGCTCGCGCTGTTCGCCGGCGGGGTCATCGGCCAGCTCCGCTCGCTCGACGTCGATCTCGTGCTGGACCAGTTCGTCATGGGCCTTCACCGACACGAGCTCCCCCGCGGCCATCGAGAAAGCGCCTGCGAGCATTCCCGCCACTCCCGCAATCCGTACGGCTCCGCCGTTGGTGCTGGCGCCGGCCACCCCGAGAACGAGCGAGATGTTGGTGAGCAGCCCATCACCGGAACCGAGGACCGCCGCTCGGGCGGCGCTGCCCTGCACGTCACGGTGCCGACCCCCCCGTACGGAGCCGGGCCGGAACAGGCGCCTGAGCGCCGACCGGGGACCGGCCCGGGACCGTGCCCGAGGGGAGGGTGGTGCTGAACTCGCGGTCTGTTCGGGATGGCTCGGCCCCACCTCTACAGCATGCCCCAGCGGCTCGAGGTTCAAAGACTCGTGGCCAGCCCGTCGAGCGCTGTTCGACCCGCCCGCCTGGGCTCGTTCATGCTGGCGTAAGGCGGGCAGGCCAGGATGATCACCATGGCAGGCTGCTGTTCCCAACCCGAGGGAGTCGTGACGCACCTCCCCCGACGGGCGCGATAGGAACGATGAGCGCGGACAAGCCTCCGGTCGCACGGTGACGGGCGGGCGCAAACGGCCCTTCCTTTCCCGGAGAGCTCGCCAGACGAGGCTCTTTGCCGGTCTTGTCGCCGTCGCTCTCGCCGGGCTCACCGCCGCCGCCATGACGTCGTCGCAACCGGCAACCGTACGTGCGGCCGGGCCACGCCCGGCCGCACGTACGGCGAAGGCCACGGGCACGGGCGCTACGCCAGGACACCCGGCGCTCTCGCCGGCCGTCGGGTCACCCGGGGCCGGCTCGGCCGGGACCGGGATGGCCGCCATCGAAGCGGGCGAACTTCCCTGGCAGTTGGCCGCACCGATCAGCCGGGAGGTCGTCGTAGACGGCACCGGCACCAGCACCCTGATCATTGCCGGGGGCCTCGACGACGCCGGCAATTCGGCCTCGGGTATCTACACGCTCGGTACTTCCAATGGCCGTCTCAACCTGGTGGGCAGCTTGGCCGTGGCGGCGCACGACGCGGCCGGGGTCAACCTCGGGCGTCAGGTGCTGGTCTTCGGTGGAGGTACCGTGGCACCGAGCTCGACTGTCCAGCGCTTCGTCGAGGGAGCTCAGGCCCTCGCGTCGGGCGCGCTGCCAGCAGCCCGAGCCGACGCCACCGGCGTGACCATCGGGGCCACTGCCTTCGTCATCGGAGGCTACGACGGACTGGCCCTGGACGCCGAGGTGCTGAGCACGACCGATGGCCTGCACTTCAGTCCGGTGGCCGCCCTGCCAGTGCCGGTCCGCTACCCGGCGGCGGCAGCACTCGACGGGAAGATCTACGTTTTCGGCGGCCAGAACAGCCAGGGCCGGCCCGTCCCCACGGTCCAGGTCGTCGACCCCGTTTCCCGTACCGCTTCGGTTGTCGGCGAACTGCCTCAGGCGGTGGCCGGCGCGGTGGCCATGGACCTCGGTGGGACGATATACCTGGCTGGTGGCGAACCAGCAGCCGGGCCTTCATCGCTGCGGCCCACGGCCGACATCTACGCCTACGATGCGCCCCGCCACCGGCTCCTGCGGGCCGGGTCGCTACCCGTACCGGTGAGTAACGCGGCCGTCGCGGTGCTGGGCCGGAAAGCCTGGATCGTGGGCGGAGAGCTGGCAGGGGGTACGCCGACGGCTGCCGTCCAGGTGCTCGAGCCCAACCCGAAGTTCGGCGCGGCCGGGAGCCCAGGCGCCGGTTCAGCCTTCTTCGGAGAACAGCTCCTCATCGCCGACCGGGGCAACAACCGCCTCTTGCTACTGAACGACGCCGACCAGGTCAGCTGGACCTACCCGTCCCCGAAGGCGCCGGCGCCGCCGGGTGGCTTCTATTTCCCCGACGACGCGTTCTTCGCCCGCCACGGCACGGCCATAATCTCGAACCAAGAACAAAACGAGACAATCCTCGAACTAGCCTATCCCTCCGGGCACGTGCTCTGGTCCTACGGCCACCGGCGCGCTCCTGGATCAGGTCCCGGGTACCTGGACAACCCCGACGATGCATACCTGCTGAAAAACGGCGACATCACGGTGGCCGACCCCAAGAACTGCCGGGCCCTTGTCGTCAGCCCCCAAAAGCAGGTCCTGAGCCAGATCGGCACGGTCGGGGTGTGCGTGCACAATCCCCCGACCGAGCTCGGTTCCCCCAATGGGGACACGCCGCTGGCGGATGGGGACCTCCTGATCTCCGAGATCAATGGTTCCTGGGTCGACGAGTACACGCCGCAGGGGCGCCTGGTGTGGGACGTGCAACTTCCTATCGGCTACCCCTCGGATGCCCAGCAGATCGGCCCGGACGCCTACCTCGTGGCCGACTATGAAGACCCGGGGGCGGTCATCGTGTTCAACCGGCAAGACAAGATCCTCTACCGGTACCAGCCGGCGTCAGGCCCCGGGATGCTCAACCGGCCCTCTCTGGCCGAGCTCCTGCCATCCGGAGTGTTGATGTTGAACGACGATTACAACGACCGCATGGTCGCCATCGACCCGTCTACCGGGGCTCTGGTCTGGCAGTACGGCGTCAGCGGAGAGGCCGGTGCCGCGCCCGGGCTTCTCAACACGCCAGACGGTTTCGACCTCCTCGGGCCAGGAGGGCTCACTCCAACCCATGCAACAACCGGTTAGAAAGGGATCCCGCTCGGACGGTCCTTCGAGGGGCGTCGAAGCCAACGCCCGATTGACAGGCACTACGGCCGCCGTCTTGCTTTTCTTGTTGGCGGCCGAAGGCGTGACCGTCCTGCGTGCCCGGGCACTGCTTACCCCTCACGTGTTCATCGGCATGCTCCTGGTACCGCCCATCGCGTTGAAGATGGGCAGCACCGGTTACCGCTTCACTCGCTACTACCTCGGCTCCCCCGCCTACCGGCGAAAGGGGCCACCCCCGGCGCTGCTGCGGCTGCTCGGCCCGCTCGTCGTTTTGTTGACAGTCTCCCTTTTCGCCAGCGGCATTGGCTTGTTGTTCGTGGGGCCCGGGCTCCGAAGCGACCTTCTCCTGCTCCACAAAGCGAGTTTCGTGCTGTGGTTCGGGGTAATGACCCTCCACGTCCTGGGCCACCTTCTGGACACGGCCCGGCTCGCTCCGAGGGACTTCTACCGGCGCACTCGCAGGCAAGTCGAAGGAGCAAGTGCCCGCCAATGGGCCATTGCGGTGAGCCTCGCACTGGGCGCCTTGCTGGCCGTGCTCGTTGTGGGGCGGGTCGGGCACTTCCTGGCGGGCTGAGTATTCCGCCCGCCTCCCGGGCCGGAGGCGACGGCGCCACCGGACCACCGGCTGCGGCGCGCCGTCTGCGAAAATGGGAAGATCATGCGCTTGCTCCTGGCTGAGGACGATGCCAACTTGAGACGCGTGCTCGAGCGCGGCCTCAAGGAGGAGGGTTACGTGGTGGACGCCGTCGCCAACGGCGACGAGGCGCTCGACTACCTGCGCATGTACGAGTACGCCATCTGCGTCGTGGACTGGCGCATGCCCGGGGCCTCCGGTCTGGACGTCATCACTTGGGCTCGGCGGCGCGGCACTCATGTCCCGTTCCTGATGCTGACGGCCAGGGATGCCCCTCCGGACCGTATCCGGGCCCTTGACGAGGGGGCAGACGACTACCTCGTCAAGCCGTTCGACTACGGGGAGCTACTGGCCAGGCTGCGGGCACTGCTGCGCCGGCCCAGCGGCGACCGCAGCCCGCTTTTGCGTTGTGGGTCACTGACCGTCGATCCCGCCACGCATCAGGCGCTGGTGGGCACCGATCCGGCCGATTTGACGCCGCGAGAATTTGCCATCATCGAGTTGCTGGTCCGCAAGAGCCCGGCCGTCGTCCAGAGACGGTCGATAGCGCTGCATGCGTGGCCCGAGGAGGCCGACGCCGTCGGGTCCAACACAATAGACGTCCACATTGCTCGCTTGCGAGCGAAAATCGCCCGTTCGGACGCCAGGATCGAGACGTTCCGGGGTGCCGGCTACCGACTGGTCGCCTCGTCGGAATGAAGACCAGACGGGCACGCGCCGACGGCTCGGCCCGGCAAGTCCGCTCACGTGTCCACCGGGTCGCGCTTGGGGCTACTTCGCTGGCCCTCGCCGTTTACCTGTTGGCCTGCTTCGTCGTCGACTTCGTCGTGGTCGACCGACTGGACCACACCATCGACTCCCGGTTGGCCACTCGCCTCAGCCAAGTCGTGCCCACGCTGCCGCCAGGCGGCCCGACCGGCACGATCGGCTCGTACAGCCCGCAGTCCTCGGGCGACTTCGACGATGCCCCCATCGTGCTGTGGTGGGTACCGCTAAAGGCCACCCAAGCCGTGCGATTGGACACGAACGCGCCCGGGCTCCCCGCCCAGGTGCTGCACGTCGGTCACCCGACCAACGCCACGGTCGGCAGCCGGGAGTTCCGCTTGACAGGCATGGCGCTGCGCGATGGCCGGCTCATCGCCGGTACCACGGCGCAACAAGTCAGGACGGCGTTGTCGACGCTCCTGGCCGCCGAGGCCATCCTCGGTCCCCTGGCCCTGGTCATCCTGTACAGCGCGGCCTGGGTCATCGGTCGCAGCGCGACGGCGCCGGTGGAGCGGGCGCGGCGACGCCAGCTCGAGTTCACCGCCGACGCCTCGCACGAGTTGCGCACCCCGCTCAGCGTCATCGAAGCGGAGGTGGGCCTGGCGCTCAACGTGAAGCGGCCGGCGGCGGACTACCGCCGCGCCCTCGAACAGATCGCGGGAGAGAGCAAGAGGTTGCGCCACATCGTGGAGGACCTCCTGTGGCTGGCGCGCCTCGACTCGCTCCCCGAAGCTCCTCCAACCGAGGCAGTCGACGTGGGCAGCCTGGTCGAGGTGTGCGCCGAACGCTTCGGTGCCATCGCGGCCGGACGAGGGATAACGATCTCGACGAGAGAAAAGGGCGCCCTGCCTCCCATAGTCTTCGCCCCGGCCGAGTGGCTCGACCGCCTCATCTCGGTCCTTCTCGACAATGCCTGCCGGTACTCCGATGACGGAGGGAAAGTGAGCGTCACGGTGTCCACCGGGGCCGAGCGGGTGCTGCTGGCGGTGGACGACAGCGGGCCCGGGATCTCGGACGAGGACAGGGAGCGGATCTTCCAGCGGTTCCACCGGGCCAGCGCGGTGCCCGGTGGCGCCGGCCTGGGGCTGTCCATCGCGGACGCCGTCGTACGGGCCACGGGCGGGCATTGCGAAGTTACCAGCGCTCCGCTCGGGGGGGCCCGGATAAGGGTGTCCTGGCCGCGCCACCGTCCCGATGTCGCCCGGAGCAGGTAAGGGAAACCTAAGAGCCGGCCCGCAAACGTCCGACTTCACCTTGCCGTAAGGTCTGGTCCTTACAATCGGTGCCAGGACCAAAGCTGAGCCGAGAGGACGAAGTGACAATTGTTGAGCCCCGCCGGCTCTCGGACAAGGACACAACCATCCCGGGACGGCCACCGCGTCCATTGCACTCCCGGCGACCGGCCCAGGCCTCGCAACGAAGGCACCGGCCCGGCCGCCGCCCGCGGCGTTGGGCCGCGGACGCGTTCCTGGCCGCAGCTGCGGCCGGGTTCGGGACCGTCCTGGGTGAGGTCATAACGGCGGAGACGCGCCGCTCGTTGAGCGCGCCCGGCGGTCTTCTCATCGCCGGCGGCAGGCTGGCAGGTTTCTCCGGCGCCTATTTCATGCTCATAATGGTGCTGCTGATCGCCCGGGTGGGATGGCTCGAACGAGCCGTTGGCCAGGACAGCCTCGTGCGCTGGCACCGCCGGGTGGCGCCGTGGGCACTCGGGCTCATCACGGCCCACGTCGTGCTCGTCACGCTCGGTTACGCCCAATCGTCCCAGACCGGGGCACTACGTCAGTTTTGGGTCTTCTTGTCCTCCTACCCGGACATCCTGGCGGCCACAGCCGGTTTCGGCCTCCTGGCGATGGTGGCTGTCACGTCGGTCAGGATCGCTCGCAAAAGGCTCAAGTACGAGACCTGGTGGGTCGTACACCTGTACACGTACCTGGCGCTGGCGCTCGCCTTCGCCCACCAAATAGCTACAGGCGCCTCGTTTGTCGGCCACCCCCTGGCCCGGGCCATATGGGCCACCACTTGGGCGTCCACGGCCGGGCTCGTCATCATCTACCGCTTCGTCCTGCCCCTGGCCCGCAACCTCCGGCACCAAGTGCGCATCGAGCGGGCCCGCGAAGAAGCCCCCGGCGTGTACTCGATCGTCTGCCGGGGCCGCCGCCTGGACCGCCTCGCCGTGTCGGGTGGCCAGTTCTTCCAATGGCGGTTCCTGGCCCGGGGCCTGTGGTGGCAAGCACACCCTTACTCGCTCTCCGCTCTCCCTCGGCCGCCCTTGATGCGCGTGACGATCAAGGCCGTCGGCGACCACAGCCGCGCCATCGCACGCCTCAGACCGGGAACGCGCGTGCTCATCGAGGGCCCGTACGGCGCGTTCACGCACCATGCCCAGTCGACGGACCGGGTCGCCCTCATAGCCGCCGGGGTGGGCATCACCCCTGTCCGTGCCATGCTCGAGGACTTGCCGGCCTCCGTCGACGTGGCGGTGGTCGTGCGGGCATCGTCGCCTGAAGATCTGGTCCACCGCGATGAGGTCGCCACTCTGGTCGACCGCCGCGGTGGGCAGGCCTACGCAGTTGTGGGGCCGCGCCGGACGGCCCGCTTCGACGCCAGAGCTCTGGGTCGGCTCATACCCGATCTCGCCCGGCGGGACGTGTACGTGTGCGGGCCAAGTGGTTTCAGCGCAGGAGTCGTGTCGGCCGCTCTCGCCCTGGGCGTGCCGAGGGACCGGATCCACCACGAAGCGTTCGCTTTCTGATGTCACGAGCACTCCCGATGGCAGATATCGGACCGGAGCCAATGACGAGGACGGCAGGGTGAGACGGGCGCGGATCATGGCCGTTGCCACCGTGGCCGGGCTGGCCGGCGTGCTGAGCTTCCACACGAGGTCGGCGCCCCTCAGCCTTGGCACACCAGCGGCCGCTCCGGCACCCAGCCCTTCATCGACGGGCGCAACGACCTCGACGACGGCGGGGACCGGCACCTCAGGTGCGCACGGCCCGACGAGCCCGACGACCGCTCCGACCACGAGGAGCGCCACCGGGGCCGCCGTCAACTACAACTACGGGATCCTCTCGGTCCAGGCGACGGTTTCAGGGACCAAGCTCACCAAGGTGACGATCGCGTCAATCGACGACGGAGGTAACTTCCGCTCCCAGTCGATCGACCAGCAATCGATCCCCATCCTGGAGCAACAGGCCCTTCAGGCCCAGAGCGCCAACATCCAGGGCGTGTCGGGAGCAAGTTACACGAGCGCCGGTTTCCAGCAGTCCCTGCAGTCCGCGCTCACGAAACTAGGCTTCCACTAGGGCGTTGCGCCTTAACAAATGGGTCACCTCCCCCACCGTGGGACCGGCGTCTTCGCCCGCTGACGACCGGGGCGGGCGTCCCGGTCGGGCTACAACCAGCCGCGCTATGCCATCTCAAGGTGACGGAAGCCGAAGACGCCCTGACAAGCTCTATGACGTCTCAAGGTAAAAGGCGAGGCTTATGGGAACATGAACGGTTCCCCATCAGCCGCCGTACCGGCGCTGTCTTGCCGCGAAACTTCGGAGTGCCCGGAGGAAGTCGATCTCGCGGAAGGCGGGCCAATAGGCCTCACAGAAGTACAGCTCGGAGGAGGCGCTCTGCCAGAGCAAGAAGTTGGACAGACGGAGTTCGCCGCTGGTGCGGATGACCAGATCGGGGTCAGGCTGGCCGGCCGTGTAAAGGTGGCGGGCAACGTCCTCTATGGTGAGCGTCTCGGCCAGTTCAGCCAGCGTTGTCCCGGCGGCAACGTGCTCGTAAAGCACGGCCCGTAAGGCGTCGATGACTTCCTCCCGGCCGCCATAGCCGACCGCCAGCGTGACGTGGGCACCAGTCACGCAACTGCTGCTGGCGTCGACGGCTCTTTTGAGTGCCCGAGCTGTCGTGCCCGGCAGGAGATCGAGGGCCCCGGCGATGTGGACCTGCCACGTCGGGCGCACGCTTAGTTTGTCGGCAACGATCTTCTCTATCACCTCCATGAGGTACGCGACCTCAGCGTCATCGCGCTTCAAAAGGTTCTCAGTCGAACAGAGGAACGCCGTTACATGTTTGATACCGGATTTCGCGCACCAGTTCAAAACGTCCTCGATATGATCGGCCCCGTACTTGTGGCCCACGCTCGGGTCCGCTATACCCATCTGCCGGGCCCACCTGCGGTTGCCGTCCATGATGAGGCCAACGTGCCTCGGGAGGTGGCAACCAACGAGTTGTTTGCGCAGCCGCCGAGCGTACAGACGATAGGCCAGATCTTGACCTAGCAACGTTTTGCTCTTCATTTTGACGAAGCAACCAACCGGAAGCCGGCACGCCGGAACGTCTCGATCCTGGCGTCAAATCGAGCAAGTTTAGCTCGAAGGCGGGCAACATGAACATCGACCGTGTTGGGCATGACGGCGTCAGCCCCCTCAGGCCAGGCTTGCCGCGCTATCTCGAACACGCTCAAGTGGTGGAGCGCCTCGTTGCCGCTTGAGGCGGCGTCAACGATGCAACCCTCCTCCTTCAGGCCGCGCTTGAGTACTCCCCTCAGGCCGGCGTTGTCCTCAGCCAGGAGCACGCGCATTTCTTCCTTCGCAGCCGCAATGGCCATCACGGCCACTCTGGACGAAGAGCCTTGCGCCTACATGAACGACTCGCGGTCCTCCCGGACGGCGTCGACCGTACCTGTTCGCTCCGTGCCGGACGCAGTCTGAGCAGGGCTAAAGGGCGGGCCCAGAATTTCTGGGACTTCGTGACCATCCCGGATAGGATGGTGGCCGGTCCAGGAAAGGGTTGATCACCAGGGGTCCTCCACGAAGCGGCGGGCCCGGCAAAGACGGTAGTTTTCGGCGAACGTCACCCCAGTCCCTGGTGACCACTCCACCAGGAAGGCCGCAGATTGAGAGTGTTTGCGTCCTATTTGCTCCATAATTTCTAGCGCCTTGGTGGTACCATTCGCCACGACAACCGGGCTAGCCGGCGACTGCATGCACGAGCATCCGACAACTAGCTCTTGCCCGTAGTCAAATCTATAAGGCAAGCCGAAGTCGGAACTGATATCTGGGCAGATATTTTCTATTAGAAGAGCCTATAAAATGAGCGGCCGGGATAAAGAAGTGCTGTGAAGTGACGAAATTGATAATGAGAGCTCGTCCCCGCGCCATCTCTACAGGGTACGGTGAGTTCAGCCCACCTCGATATCACAGGGAGACAGGAAGATGAAGCTAATCGGCGCCGGCCTGCCTCGTACGGCCACGATGACACAAAAAATAGCGTTGGAGATGCTCGGTTTCGCTCCTTGCTACCACATGGCCAATGTTATGGGGGGCCTCGACACCGTCCCGCGCTGGCTCGAAGCTTTCCTCGGCAACAGCGACTGGGACGACATCTTCGCCGACTACCAGGCCACGGTCGACTGGCCCGGCGCCTTTTTCTACAAGGACCTCATGGAGGCCTACCCTGACGCCAAGGTCCTGCTCAGCGTGCGCGGCGGCGAGTCATGGGAGCGCAGTATGGGCGACACCATCTGGGGTCTCTTCTACGGGGACATGATCATCCACGACTTGTCGGAGGCCTGGGGCCGGGTGGACCCGCGCTGGGCGAACTACATCACGTTGTGCAAATCAATGTGGGAGAAGAGCGGGCTGCTGGCCGGTGAGTTCGAGGGCACCGGCACCGGCCAGATGGCTAAGGCGATGGAGCGCTACAACGCGGAGGTCAAGCGCAGCGTCCCGGCCCAGCGCCTCCTGGTGTGGTCACCGGCCGATGGGTGGGCCCCTCTGTGCGAGTTCTTAGAGGTCCCCGTCCCGGATGGCCCGCTGCCGCACGTCAACGACACCAAAGGCTTCGGGGACAAGATAATCGACCTGGCACTGGGGGCGTTGAACGAGTGGCGCCAGCAAGAGGCACTGGTGGCGTAACACCGTGCGCGTAGTTGATGTTGGGCCAGGTATACCTGTTACGCCGGGGCCCGGGAACGACCTGTGGGTGCGTGCTCAACGCCAGGGGCTGCTGCTGACCGTTTGCTGCGTGGCCCAGTTCATGGTCATCCTGGATCTCTCCATCGTCAACGTGGCGCTGCCGTCCATCCAGACCAGCCTCAACTTCTCCAGCACGCAGTTGCAGTGGGTCGTAGACGCCTACGCCATCTTCTTCGCCGGCTTCTTGATGCTCGGGGGCCGGGCCACCGATTACTTCGGCCAACGGCGCACCTTCGTCACCGCCCTGGTGCTGTTCGCCCTGACGTCCCTGGCCGGTGGGGCGTCAGTCGACCATCAGATGCTGATCGTGGCCCGGGCCGCCCAGGGCCTGAGCGGAGCCCTGATGGCCGCCGCGTCTCTGGCCATCATCACCACTTCGTTCGCGCCAGGCCCGGCCCGGCACCGGGCCATCGCCCTGTGGGGGGCGATGAACGGCGTCGGCGGAGCGGCCGGCACTCTGCTGGGCGGGANNGGCGCGCCGCAGTTTCGACCTGGGCGGGGCGCTCACCTTGACCGTGGGCCAGCTGGTGCTCGTCTACGGCATCGTGACTGCCGCCGTCGACGGCTGGTTGTCGCCCGATGCGCTCGTGCCCATATTCGTAGGCATCGTAGTCCTGCTGGCCCTACCGGCCATCGAGGCCCGCGCCTCCTCCCCTCTGCTGCCCTTCAAGCAGCTCACCCGGCCGCTGAAAGTGGCCAACCTCATCGTGCTGCTCTTCAGCGCCTCGCTGTTCCCCATGTGGTACGTGAGCTCGCTCTACCTCCAACAGGTGCTCGGCCTGTCACCTCTGGCCACCGGTCTCACCTTCCTGCCTATGGCGCTGGCCATCGTGGCGGGGGCCTCGCAGGCGGGCAAGCTCGTCGGGCGCTTCGGCGTGCGGGCCGTGCTGGGCAGCGGCCTGGTGATGTTGGCGGCCGGGTTGCTGCTGTTCGCCCGCATCGGGGTCAGCGGCAGCGCCTTGGGCTACGTGATGCTGCCCGGCCTGCTCACCGGCCTGGGCATCGGGCTGTCGGTCGTCTCCTCGACCATCTTCGCCACCCAGGGGGCCGGGCCGGCTCAGTCGGGCCTGGCTTCGGGGCTCGTCAACACCTCCCGCCAGGCCGGAGGAGGCCTGGGGTTGGCATTGCTGATCTCGCTGGCCACCGAGTACACGAGCAAGTCCATCGGCGCCAACGCGGCCGTGCCGGTGGCGCTCACCGATGGCTTCCGATTGGCCTACCTCATCGGTGCCGGGTTCGTCATCGCCGCCGCCGCCGTCACCTTCGTTTTCGGGCGCAACTCCAGCCCCGTCCCGGCCGCGCCTCGCGTCCGCATCGCCGCTGCCGTAGTGCTCGTCGTGGCCCTTTTCGCCGGGGCGGACTTCGGGGCGGCCGGCACTGGGGGCTCCCCCATAGGGGCCTACACGACCAACGGCGCCTATACCTTCGTCTCCGCCCCCGGGTTGCACCCCCCCAAGCTGAGCACGGACGTGCCCACCGCCACGGCCCAGCTCGCTCCCGGTTACATCATGGTGGCCAATTTCTACGACCTGGGCAGCGGCCCCATGGACGGCCAGAGCGGCCCGCTCATCCTGGACGACAACCTCCAGCCGGTGTGGTCCCAGCCCCTCCCCACCGACGTGGTCGCCTCCAACCTGGCCGCACAGACCTACAAAGGCCACCCCGTGCTCACGTGGTGGCAAGGAGTCGTGTCCGTCACGGGCGCCACCCAGAGCGGGGAGGACGTCATCGTCAACCAGCGCTACCAGACGATCGCCACGCTGAAGGGCCGGGACGGCTGGGCCCTCACCCTGCACGAGATGATCATCAGTGGCGACGACGCCTGGGTCACGGCCAACAAGAACGTCCCCATGAGCCTGTCCCGCTACGGAGGGTCGACCGACGGCGTGCTGGACGACTCGGCCGTGCAGGAGTACGACATCGCCACCGGCCGGCTGCTCGTGCCGTTCGACGACTACCTGAGCGCCGATCAGCTGGCGGAATTTGCCCGGGATTCGGTCGGCCGGTCCTGGTCGTCCTATGCCCGGCAGGGATCGCAATGGGCGCTCCCCATCGATGCCGCCTGCCAGGTGGCGAGCTACCGTCCCGATCTCATGGCGGCCTATGGCCCGGCGCCGAGCGACCATGCGGCGCTCCTCCGGCTGGCGCGCCAGCTGCGGGCGGACAGCATTCGCTGCAGCACGCCGGCGGGGTCCGGACACCCCACCTCGAGTCTCTCGGCCGCCGACCTGATGGCCGTGCTGCTGGCCCGCCACCTGCGCTTCGACTGGGTCCACCCCGAGGCGGCCGCCAACGACCGCCTGGTGTTCTCCAA
>PMLI01000211.1 GCA_003158835.1 Acidimicrobiaceae bacterium | reverse complement strand
GGTTCCCGCTGACCAACGACTCTTCCCAATGCCCGGCCCGGGTGGCGGTGACAAACCCCCGGCCGTCAACGGATGGCCAGGCCACCCAGCCCTGCCACGAACTGGCGCCGCATCCCGATGTAAAGGAGCACGAGGGGCAGAACGGACAGGAGCACCGCGCCCATGACCACGGGCACGTCGATGCCGTACTCCGACGTGGAGGCCACCCGGAACAGACCGACGGGCAACACCGTGTTGGAGTTGCTCTGGGTGAGGATGAGGGGGATCAGGAAATTGTTCCAGGCGCCAAGCCCGGCGAAGATGCTCACCACACCGAGCACCGGCCGGGCCAAGGGCCAGACCAAGCGGGTAAAAGTGGTCCACTCGCCCGCGCCGTCCACGGACATGGCGTCGAACAGCTCGCGGGGGATGGCGCGGAGGTAGTTGACCATGAGCAGCACAGCCACCGCGATCAACGAGGCGCTGGCGGCCAGGACTACCGCCAGGAGCGAGTCGTAGATGTGCAGCTTTACGCAGAAGATGAAGATCGGGATGATGATGGCCTGGATGGGCACGGCCAACCCGAACAGGATGAGGCGGAAAGAGACCGCCGCAAATCGTGAGCCCCGCCGCACGATACGGTAGGCGGCGCCGAGTGAGAACAGCACCACCACGATGATCGTGGCCAGGGTGATCAGGGCGCTGTTGCGGAAGTCGGTGCCGAGCCCCGTGGCCGAAAAGACAGTCCCGTACGACGAGAGGCTCAGGCCCCCCACGGGGAGCCAGGGATTGCCGCTCAGGTACTCGCCTTGCGTGCGGAAACTGGCCAGGACCATGTAATAGATGGGGAACAGGACGATCACCAACCAGACGGTCGCGAGCACAAAGGCGACCATGCGTGCCACGGGGTTGGCCCCGACGGCACCCACCCGCCGCCGGCGCCGGCGGCGGGCGGGCACGGCACGAGCGGCCGCCGCACTCGAAGCTGCGGTGGTGACCAACGTCTTGGAGGCAGCTCCGGCAGAACTCACCAGATCCCCTCCCGACCGCTGTCCATCTTGCCGAAACCGGTGACCCGGATGAGCGCCAGCGCCACGGCGATGCCGATGACGGCGAGGACGACCGCCAGCACGCTGGCATAGCCGAACTCGGTCTGCAAGAAGCCCGTGTCGTACATGTCGAGCGACAGCACGCGTGTGGTGTCGCCCGGGCCGCCCTGGGTGAGGATGAAGATGATGTCGAAGTAGGTCAACGACCCCACGACGATGAGCGTGGAGGAGGTGACGATCGTATAGCGCAGTTGCGGGAGCGTCACGAAGCGGAAGGTCTGGCTGAGGCTGGCGCCGTCCACCAGGGCGGCGTCGTAGATCTCAGCCGGGATGGCGCGCCGGCCGGCCTGGTAGATGAGGGCGTGAAAGGGGACGAACTGCCAAGCGATTATCGCCACCACCACGTAGAGGGCGAGGCTGGGGCTGCCGAGCCAGTTCCGGTTCAAGAAGCCGAGGTTCAGGTGGGTGGAGAACCAGGCCAGCCCGCCGAACGCCGGGCTGAGCACGCCTGACCACATAAGGGCGATGCCGGCCGTCGACAGCAGCAGGGGAACCAGGTAGATGGCGGCGTAGATTTGTCGGTAGCGCTGTGTCCCGGCAATGAAGAGGCCGATCGCCATGGCCAGCGGCGTCTCCACCAACCAGCTGAGCCCGGCGAGCTCCAGAGTGACGTAGAGGGCGTGGTGCGCCCCCGGGTCGGAGAAGAAGCGCGACCAGTTGGCGAACCCCACCCATCGCAGCTTTCCGACAACGTCCCAGCTGGTGAACGACAGGAACAGGGCGAACACAACGGGGACCAAGATGAAGGCCCCGTAGAGCACCATGGTCGGTGACAACCCGGCGATGTCGGCCATGAAGAGCTTGCGGCGCCGTGCTGATCTCGGGCTGCGCACAGGCTTTGCTGCCCGCTCCTTGCTGAGTACGGCGCTGGCGATGGCCATGTCAACCTCGTGTCTCTAGGAAGAGGTCCCGCCCCAGGGGGGGTCGGGACGGGACCTCTCCTATCTATGACCGGACGGACGCCCGGTCCGGGCTTTGGATCCGGGGAACCCCCCGGTCCCGGTCCTACGAGCCGGTCTGGTAGCCGTTCATGATCTTGGCGAACTGCTGGGGAGTCTCAGTGAGGTCGAAGACCTTGCCCAGGTTGGTCACCATCGGCTGCGCCTTCACAGGCCCCAGCGCCTGGTCCCAGGAGTACTGGAAGTAAGGAGCCTTGGCTACGTCGTTGTACACCGGCACGAGGTAGCGCTTGAGGGGCGACGAATTGAGCAGGCCGGCGGAGCCGGCGATCAACGGCACGAGCCCGTTCTTGACCTCGGCCGCCGCGTAGGCATGGCTACTGAACGCCCAAGCTGCGAACTGCTCGGCGACGTAGGTCTGCGCCGGCGTCAGGTGGCTGGCTAAGGCCGCATAGTTGGTGGTGTTGCCCTCGAGGTCATTCGGGTTGCCCTTGCCGCCCGGCACGCTGGGGAACTCGCCGAGCCCCAGTTGACCGGAGTTGACGAAGGTGGGAGNNTGTCGGAGAGCAGGATCCCGAGGTCCCAGTCCCCCATCAGTTCCATCGCCGCGACTCCCTGGTAAACGAGGGCGTCGATGAAGCCGTTGCCCCAACTGATCGAGTCGTAGCCGCTCTCGAACGCCTTGTCCTTGGCCAGCGTTTGGATATCTGTAAGGGCGGAGATGATGGCCGGGTTGGACCAGGCGCCCTTGTGGTTGGCCTGGATGTTCAGGAAGACCTGGGGCCCGCCGGCACGGTCGGCGAAGTACTCGAGGTACATCAGACCTTCCCAGTTGTCCACGTTGCCGAGACCGATGAGGGTCGTGTTGTGGGAGGCGAGCGTCTTGACGTCGCTCAGCAACTGCGGCAGGGTCTGGGGGAAGACGAGGTGGTACTTGGCCAGCACGGTCTTGTTGTAGAAGAAGAGCACCGGCTGCGTCCCGAGGATGGGGATGCCGTAGAGCTTCCCATTGAAGGTGACGGGGCCGAGGCTGGAGGGCAGGAAGTCCTTCGTCCACGTCGGCTTGCCGGCGTCGGTCGTTCCGGCATCGCCGATGGGCTGCGCCTTGCCGGCCTGGATGTACTGCTGGAGCGACCCTCCGCCCCAGGAGAAGAACAGGGCCGGCGGGTTGGCCGTCCCGAGCGCCGAGAGCAGCTTGACCTGGTAGGTGTTGCCACTGGACGGGGTGATGCTCACGTTCACGTGGTCGCCCGGGTGAGCAGCGTCGAACTGGGAGGCCAACTGGGCCCACAGGTCGTCGATGTTCTTACCGTTGTCGACCATCCAGACGTTGATACTGGCCGTCGGCGTTGACGAGCTGGTGGCGGCCGAGGCGCCGGGCACGCCCACCACGGCGATATTCGACGCGGCGGTAACGGTCGAAGCGACGACTAGCGCGCCGAGCAGGCGCCTGTTGCGG
>PMLI01000084.1 GCA_003158835.1 Acidimicrobiaceae bacterium | reverse complement strand
GACGAACCGACCAACCACCTTGACCTACCGGCTATAGAGCAACTCGAAATGGCGCTGGGTTCCTACGACGGGACGCTGTTGATCGTGTCTCACGACCGGCGGCTGCTCGAGGGTCTTCGAGTGACCCACCGGGCCGAGGTCGAAGATGGGCGGGTACGCCTAGTGACTTGTTAGCGACTTAGCGCCGCGTCGGCGCCGCGCCCTCGGTGGCTGCGGCCGCCCATCGCTCAGGGGCCGAGCACTCGGGCTGTGGCCCGCCGGCCACGTCTTTTGACCACCTCGATCGCATTGGGCATATGTTCTTTGATCTCCGTCGAGTGGGTCACGACGAGGATCTGCCGGAAACGTCCCCGGAGGCGCTCCAGCGCCAGCAGCATGCGGGCCCTGCGCTCTTCGTCCAGCGGCCCGAACACCTCGTCGAGCACGAGCAACCCCACGGTGCCTCCGGCCTGGAACCTCACGTGCTCGCTTATGGCGACGCGCAGGGCCAGATTGGCGAGGTCGACCTCTGAGCCGGAGAACCGGCCCAAGTCATAAGGGATCCCGTTGTCGCAGATCTGCAACCCATAGGTCTCGGGGTCGACTTCGAGGCGGTCGTACTCGTTGTCGGTCAACTCGGCGAACAGCTCCGCCGCCTGCACGGCCAGGCGGGGACCGACCGAGGCCACGACGCTGTTGCGAAAACCGTTGAGCAGTTCGGCCGTGCGCCCGAGGTGCACCGAGGCTGATCCGAGGTCGGCCAGGCGGGCGTGCTGGGCCTGGGCTTCGGCCCAGCGCTTGGCTTCGGCCTGAGCCTGGGTGGCGGCCATGGCCGCGCTCAGGCGGGCGGCCCGGGCCGCCAGGTCGGCCTGATGGGCCGCCACTTCGGCCTCACGCAAGGTCTCTTGGGCGCCAACCAACGTCGCCCCGTCGAAGCCGAGCAATTTGACCTTGGCGCGCAAGACCTCCAGCAGGGACGTCGCCGTCGCCGCCCGTTCTCGGGCCTGTTGCAGTGAGAACTCGGCCTGCGGGCGTCTTTCGAGGCGGCCCTTCAGCCTGCTGGCCTCGTCGGCGGCCCGCCGGCAGGCTTGTAGGGCCTCCTGCGCCGGTCCCAGTAGAGCCATGATGTCCTGGGGCGCGGGCATTTGGCCGGGTGGGGCGGTCAAGGCATCGCCGGCCGCACCAAGGGCGCCGATGGCCGTAGCCAGCCGGTCCGCGGCTTGGGCTCGGTGCTGGTCCATCTGCTGCCAGCCGGAGAGCGCCTCCCGGGCGTCGGCCACTTCCCGGGCCTGGCGTTGCAGAGCGGCCAGCGCCGCCTCGGCCACCGCCGAGGACTGCGCCAGGGCTTGTTCGGCACTCGTCAAGGCATCACCGGCCGCCACCACCTCAAGGGTGCGGTGCGCCCGGACCTGGGCGAAGGCATCCCCGAGAGCCTGGCCGCACAAGGGGCAATCCTCATCCTCCGACAACGACGACGACTTCGCCAATTCCTGCTGGGCCCGTTGCAGTTCGGCCGCGGCGGATCCGCGGCGCGCCTGCGCCGCTCCGAGCTCGGAACGCGCCGCCATGGCGGCCAGTTCGGCCGAGGCGAGGGCGGCCTCGTCCGGCGGCGGGGGGCTGGGCACGGCCGGGACGGCGGCCAGCTGGTCGGCCGCCTCCGAGACAGCGAGGACCAACGCCACCCGCTCCTCGAGCACCGCAAGGCGGGCCGTCTCGGCCTCTAACGGCCCGAGCCTCTCCTCCGTTCCGGCCAGCTGAGCCAGTTCGGCCGAGAGCTCTTCGACCTGGCGGTTGGCGCTGTCCATCTCCGAGCGGGCCGCTTTGCCTTCCACGACCAGCACGTCATGCTCCTGGCGGGCCCGGTCCAGACGGTCGAAGCGCTCTTTGGCGGCCCGGACCACCTGTTGGGCCGCGCCCGCCGCCCCCTCCTCCTCTACGGCGGCGACCTCGAGGGCGCTGGCGCGGGCCTCGGCGTCGGCCGCCGCCACCCGGGCCTCTTCCACGTCCACCAACATGCCCCGAAGGCGGCTGTGCTGCGAACTTGCCTCCCGGGCGTCGGCACGCGCCCTGTCCCGGGCGACGTCGAGAGGCGTGACGCCGAGCAGGGCCAGGACGAGCTTGCGGCGATCGGCCGGGCTGTGGGTGGAGAAGGCGTCCAGCTGCTTCTGCTCGGCGAAGACGGAGGCTCGGAAGGCGCCATCGTCCATGCCCAGGACCGAGTGCACATAGCGGCCGGTGTCCCGCACTCCTTCGGCCATGCCCAGCCCGTCGCAATGGGCTTCAGCCCGCACGGTGGCATTGGCGCCCGCGATGGTCCGCCGGACGAGGTAGACGTGGCCCTCGTGCTCGAAGGTCATCTCTGCCACGCATTCACCGTGGGTGCCGGCCGATGTGATCTCCTCTTTGCCCGTGCGCGCCTTGCCCCACAACGTCCACAGGATGGACTCGAGCAACGTCGATTTGCCGGCGCCGTTGGGCCCGTAGACGCCGACCAGCCCCGGTGGCAGGAGGAGCTCGAGCTCCTCTTCGAATACCCGGTAGTTGCGCAGGTATATGCGGTCGATCAGCAACTGTGCTGTGAGCTCCCTGTAGTAACGGGCCGGCTCATTACCCGGCCGCCTCCACGGCATCCTGGAGGTAGCGGTGGCCCAGGTCCCGTACCCGGCCGCGGTCCAGACCGGTCAGGTCCTGGTGGGTCAGGAAGGAGTCCCACTGGCCTCCAAGCGTCTCCACCCGGGGGAGCTCGGCGGGCACGGAGATGTCCTGGAACTGCGGTTCCAGGCGCAGGTCGAGGGCCGCCGCGGCGACCTCGCGCAATAAGTGGCGGTCCAGCAGGCGGTAAGCCTCGGGGTCGACGCCTTCCAGGTAGAGGCGGGCGACGGCCCCTTCGGGCACCGTTGCCGCCCGCCGCAGCACCTGATCGGACAGCTCGGACGGGGAGAGCCCGAACGCGTAGACGCTCTCGAGGGTGACCAAAGGCCGCTGACCGGTGAGGGGCACGTGCCGGCACTCGCCGCTGTCGGTGTCGAGCACGACTATGCCCTTGGCCTTGTCGGGGTCGTCCGCGAAGCTGAAGGTGTCCGTCGAGCCCGCGTACCAGATGCCGTTGGCCACCCGGGCATGGAAATGGTAATGGCCGAGCAGGACCAGGTCGGACTGAAGCGCCCCGAGGTCGATCTCGATCTCGTTGATATCGGAGTGCTTGGGCTCGAGCTGCTTGATCCGGGGGTGGGTGATGAGCAGATTGGTGTGCTCGGCGCTCCGGGACGCACCCGCTTGCCCGAGAGCGTCGAGCGTCGCCTCGACGCTCAGCATCTGAGGCACGGCGTGGACGACGAGCCCGCCTCCCGGCCCGGTGACCTGGAAGCGCTCGTAACCGAGCCGGCAGGCGAAGTGGACCTCCGGGAACGTGTCAGCCAGGGCGGAGTAGGGGCTGCCCCGACCGGGGAGGCGGGGCGTGTCGTGGTTGCCGCTGATGACGACGGCCGGTACCCCGCCGTCCCGGATGGCGGCCAGGGCGCGCTGGGCCACGCGAAAGGAGCGATAGTGCGGGGCGGGATGGTCGAAGATGTCGCCCAGCCAGATAACGAGGTCCGGCTCCTGGGCGAGGGCCAGTGCCACGGCAGCTTCGAACGACCTCTCGAAGTCCCACTCGCGCTGGTTGACCCCGCCCTCCACCGTGTAGGGGAGGTAGGAGCGGCCCAGGTGGGCGTCGCCGATGGCGGCAACCTTCATGATGACCAGTAGACCACGGCGCAGGGACGAGAACCGGCTTAGGGAGGAGAACGGGAACTTGGCCGTCACTGCTCCGTGAGAGCATGGCGGCGTGGCCCGCCCTCTCGCCACCCCGCCCGTGGCGGGGCAGTCAGCCCTCCGGACCTGGCGGCGGCAGCGTCGTGCCCGGCTTTACCGGGCTCTGCTGGCCGTCCTGGCCGCCGCCGTCGCCCTCGGGTTGGGCGCCATCTGGGGCGGCGCCTATTTCGGGGCGCGCTCGACGGCGGCCGGGGGATGGGCATTGGCCGCCCCGGCCGTCGGCTCGGCCGCCGCAGCGGTGGCGCTGTGGCCTCGGCAGGGCCCGGACCGCTGGGCCCGGGGAGCTGCGGGCGAAGTCGCCACCGCGGCTCTGTTGGCCGCCCTGGCCGCGCCCCGCTGGACGGTCCTGCACGACCTGGCGGTCCCCGGGAGTAGAGCCAACATCGACCATCTCGTGATCGGCCCGACCGGCCTGTGGGTGGTGGACACCAAGGCCTTCCGGGGGCGCGTCGTGGTCCGCTGGGGCCGGGCCCGGGTGGGCGGTGTGCCGCTCGCCACGGCGGCGGTGCGCTGGGAAGCAGAGGTGGTCTCCGACCGCCTGGCCGTGCCGGCCCGGCCCGTTATCGCCCTCCATGGCCCGGTCCTGCCCCGGCGCCCCAAGCGTTGCGATGGTGTCTGCGTGGTGGCGGCCACCCGGCTCACCCGCCGCCTGCGGCGCGGTGCACTACTGCGGCCAACGCTCAGCGCCGGCCGGGTGCAGGAGATTTCGCGGCTGGCCGAGCGACAGTTCGGTCGTGCGGCCGGTTAGCTTTGCGGGCTGGCGCAGGGCCCTACCGGCTAGTGTCCAGGGGGAAGCGCCCTTGTCGTCCCGACCGCTCGAACAGGAAGCCCGACCGCTCGACCGAGAAGAATGTCCCGCCCCTTAGACTTCGACCCCATCCTCGAGGCCCGCCGGCAGTGGGCCGCGCACGGTTGGCAGGCCTCGAGCGACGGCATGGCGGCCGTAACTTCGATCGTGCGGGCCCAACAGGTCTTCCTGGCCCGCATCGACGCCGTGCTCCGGCCGCTCGATTTGACCTTTGCCCGTTACGAGGTCTTGATGTTGCTCCTCTTTTCCCGGCACGGGTCCCTACCCCTCAACAAAATCGGGGCCCGCCTTCAGGTGCACCCGACGAGCGTCACCAACGCGGTCGACCGGCTGGAGAACCAGGAGCTTATAAAGCGCGTGCCCCATTCGAGCGACCGGCGCACGACTCTGGCCGAAATCCGGCCCGCAGGACGGGAACTGGCGTTGCGGGCGACGGCCGCGCTCAACGACCAAGTCTTCAGCCGGCCTTCCATGAGCCCCGAGGATCTGGGGAAGCTGACCGACGTGCTGCAACGTTTCCGCCAGAGCGTGGGGGACTTTTCCAAGCCCGGCCCCGATTAGTTTTAGTCAACCGTCTTAGTCCACCAGGGCGGACACGTTGGGTGGGGCCACGGCGCGGGCTACCGGGGCCGGGGGTGCTGACCGGAGGACCTCGTCGTAAAGATGAACGAGGGCGGGCACGGCGAAAGGCGCCTCGAGGTTGACGAGCAGGCATTCGCCCGGCATCAGGGCCTGGATTTCAGGACCGAGGGCCGAAAGGTCCTGTTTGGCCGACGAGCGCAGGATGTTGCGGTCCTTTTCATCGGCTAAGCCCAGGACGAAAAAAGTGTTGAACTGGCTCAGGAGCTCGTCGTCGAGCAGCTTGGGTTGCTGGGTCACCGCCAACAACCCGACCCCGAATTTCCTACCCTCCCGCGCCACCCGGGGAAAGACGTTGGACTCGCGGTCCTTGTTGGCGGAGAGCACTCGCTGCGCCTCTTCGAGCGCCACCGCCACCACCGGTAGCTGCCTATGGCGTTCCGGGTCGCTCAAAAAGGCTCCCTGCCATTCTTCCAACACCCGGCGGGTGAGATAGGAGGCCACCAGGACCTCCTCCGTGCCCCCGAGGCCGCTGACGTCGACGAGGACGACCTTGCCTTCGAGCAGCTCGTCGAGGATGCGCCGGCCGACGGAGACGGCGGGGTCGGCGGAAATACAGGGCAGGTCCACTATGCGCCGGGCCCGCCGGTGTACGACCTGCAGGGTGTTGAGGGCCACCCGGGCCGAGAGCTCGACGTCCCGGAAGCCGGCCAGGTCTTCGAGCCTGGCGAACTCGGCCAGCCACGCCAGGCCCTCGCGCCGGCCCGACGCGGCCGGCCCACCCGGAGCCGCGCCGGCGCCTTCGTCGGGGCCGGGCCCCCGCCGGGGGAGGGCGGCTGAGTAATGGCGCTCGAGCTCGTGCAGCGCTTCCTCCTGCGGCCGGCTCCACTCGTAGGCCGTCCTCAGGTCGTCGACCGAGAGCTCGGCCAAGCTGATCCGCAGCGTCGAGGTGTTGGGCAGGCGCCGGTCCGAGTAGGTCCGGAGCGCCTCGGCCGCCCACGGGTGGCGGGCCAGGGCCAGGCGGTGCTCGCCGTGGGGGTCGATGACGAGGAGCCCGTAACGGCCGTTGGCGGCCATCACCCCCGCGCACAGGACCTGCAGGAGATTGGATTTCCCCATGCCCGTGGTGGCGAAGATGCCCACATGGCTGGCCAGGGACCGGCCCGGGATCCCCACCGGGAACTCGACGACCGTCTCGCCGCTGCGGAGGTGGCCGACGGGCAGGTCGCCCATGCGCTTGGACAGGAAGGCGAAGTCCTCCGGCGTGGGCGAGACGACGCGGGAGAACTGGGTGGGGAGGCTCTTGGGTTTCCTGAAAACCGCCCGGGCCGCGCCAGGCGTGGCCGGGGGCGCCAGGTAACCGACGCAGCGGCACTCGGCCAGCCGGTAGGTCCTACGGGCTTGCTCATGGATGGCATGAGCGCCGCTGTCCCCCCGGGCGTCATCGGCCAGAAGGGTGCCGGCGACGCGTTCGGCCCATCCCGGTTCGCGGTGCTCGGTACCGTAGCTGACGTCCACCACCCGGAACAGGTAACGGCGCCCCGTCGCCTCGTCTTCGCCCACAAGCAGCTCGCCCAGGAACAGGTCCTCCTCCGGGGCGGCCCGGAACAGCGCCTCGAGCACGTTGCGACCAAAGAGCCGCCCCCGGGTGTGGGTGGGGGCACTGGTGGTCAGGGGGCCGTCGGTCACGACCCTCCAGCATCGCAGGTCGTCAGGCCCGTCCCATCTCGTCAGGCCCGTTCCATCAGGGCGTGGCGGTCGGCAAAGGCGCGGGTGCGGACCTCTTCGGGCAAGCCCTCGCGGTCGAGGGCACTTTCCAGCTCGCTCCAGACGTCCTGGCGGGCCCAGCCCGGGCAGGACGCCAGCCGGTCGGCCACCGATAGGGGATAGGGGTAGCCGGGGAAACCGGCGTCGTCCGCCAGGCCCGACAGCTGTCCGAGGAGGCCCGGGGCATCGGCGCCGGCCGGCACGTCGACGCGGAAGGCGAAGCGCGCATCGGGGTCGAGCCGCGCCACGGTGACGAGCAGCCCGGGACCGATCTCCAGACGGCGCATCGCGACCGGTGCCCACCAACAGGCCCGGTCGCCGAAGAGAGCGGCCGCCTCTAGCTCCAGCTGGCCCACCAGCGGGGCGCTGCCGCGCGCCAGCGAGCTGTGCTTGGTC
>PMLI01000541.1 GCA_003158835.1 Acidimicrobiaceae bacterium | reverse complement strand
GCCGAAGGACCAGACCTCATTGGGCCCTCCTGTGCTTTCCAAAGCGGAGAGCGGTGCCGGTTCGCGCACGCCGTGGAGCCGGAAGAGGGCGCAGAACACCCCGAACTGGAACCACCGCACGATGAGCTCGCGGAAGTACGGTGAGCTCGGGTCGCCACCCTTAAAGCCGCCGATATCAGTGGTCCACCATGGGATCCCGGCTATCCCGATGTTCAGGCCAGCCGGGATCTGCTCGGCGAGCGCTTCGAACGTCGACTCTATGTCGCCGGACCAAACAGCCGCGCCGTACCGCTGGCTCCCGGCCCAGGCAGAACGGCAAAGGGTCAGGATGTCTTTCTCGCCGTTGGCCCAGAGCCCTTCTGCGAAGCCACGTGCGTGCTCTCGAGGGTAGACGTTGTGCACCTCGGCGCCTGGGCCCAAGTGGAACAGGTCGCTCTCCGGGTCCTCGGGGAGAATCTCGGGTTCGCAGGCGTCGAGCCAGAACGCCCGGATCCCGTACCGGCCGTAACCCCGTGACACCTTTTCCCACACGTAGCGGCGCGCCTCGGGGTTGGTCGAGTCGTAGAAGCGCACGAAGACTTGGCTCTTGGCTCCCTTGTCCCAGAACGGCATGTTGAGCGGCAAGGACCGCACGTTGCCGATAAGCAGCCCACGGCGGTCCATCTCGTAATAGTTTTCACTGTCCGGGTTTACGCTGGGCCAGACCGAAACCATGAGCTCGACGCCGAGCGCACGCAGTTCGTCCACCATCGCTTGCGGGTCGGGCCACTCGGCGGGGTCGAACTTCCACTCGCCTTGGCGGGTCCAATGGAAGAAGTCGACGACGATCACTGACAAAGGCAAGCCGCGCCTGTTGTACTCGCGGGCCACCCCCAGCAGCTCGTCCTGAGTCCGGTAGCGCAGCTTGCACTGCCAAAACCCGGCCGCCCATTCGGGCAGCATCGGCGGTAGGCCAGTCGCCTTCGAGTACTGGCTGACGATCTCGGCCGGCGTGGCCGCCGCGGTGACCCAGTAGTCGATCTGCCGAGCCCCATCGGCGACCCATTTCGTGCCGTTGGCGCTCAGCTCGGCCCGGCCTATCCCGGGCATGTTCCAGAAAAAGCCGTAACCGCGGTTGGAGAGCGCGAAAGGCACACTGACTTCGGAGTTGCGCTGTACCAGTTCAATGACCGCTCCTTTCTGGTCCAGTAGCCCGTGCTGGTGCTGGCCGAGCCCGTAAAAACGCTCCGCCGGAAAGGAGCGGAAAGACACCTCACAACGATAAAGGTCACCGCCCCCAGGCCGGTAACGCCGCTGGGGAGGCGCACTGAAGTGGGGGGCGCGCTCAGAGAACAGCTCCTCCCCGTCCGGACGGAGGAAACGGACTAGCGGCGGGAAGTGCAGGAAGTCCATCCCCCCGCTGTCGGTTACCTCGACTACGAGCTCCCCGTTACGCATGAGCGCTCGGCCGTCCGACACCTCGATGTGGGGCCGGCCGGTCCTTGGGTCTTCGAGTGCACTACCGGGTGTTTCGGTTATCGAAGACCGCAGGGTCGAGCGGACGCGGGCGCTGTTTTCGCCCCAAGCCTGGACCTCCAGGATCTCCTTGCCGTCATAGACAGAGAAACCCGAGCTGCTGCCACTAAAAATCGCCACGTACGCCTACCTTTCAAACGGGCCTTGAAAATTTAACCTTTGAGGGCGCCGGCCCGGAGGCCGCCCATCACGTACCGCTGGCCGAAGCTCAGTATAAGGCCTGACGGGATGGCGGCCAAGACGACCGTGGCTAGAACGGGCCCCCAGTTAACGGTGTTGTTGGTGAAGAAGCTGAGAAGGCCTTTTGTCAGCGGAGTTACATTGCCGCCGGCGGTTAGGGTGTACGCAAAGAGGAAATCGCCCCAGGCAAAGAGGAAGACAAAAAGCCCTGAAGTTATGATCGCAGGCACCGCCAGCGGCGCGATCACAGAGCGGAACGTGCGCCATTCCGAGGCGCCGTCGACATAAGCGGCGTCGGACAGCTCGACAGGGATCGACCCCAGGTAAGCGCGTAGCACAAGCGTGGCAAAAGGCATCCCGCCGGTGGAGTCTGCGAGGATGAGCCCGACGATGCTATTGAGAAGGTGAAGATGCAAGAACAACTTGTAAAAAGCGATTGTCAGTGATATCCCGGGGACCATCTGGGTGACCAGGAGCACCATGATCGCGACCGACACGACGGCACGGCTCCGGAGGTAGCCCAACTTCGTGAGGCCGTAGGCGGCCGGCAGTCCCACTGCAACCGAGAGGACGACGGCTCCCGAGGCGATAAGCAGGCTCGTGATTATGCTGCCGTGCTCCGCGTCGAAAGCCACCCGGTAGTTGCTCAAGATGAAGTGGCTCGGCACAAGGGACTGCGAGAGGGCTTGAAGGGCGCTGGTCGGCTCGAGCGAAGTCTCGAAGGTGAAGTAGATGGGGAGCAGCATGAGGCCGGTGATCAGCAGCCCTCCGATAGGGAGCACAAAGCGACGGAGGCGCCGCTTCCAGTAAGATTGCATCGTAAAGTGCCGGTTCATCCGATGGCT
>PMLI01000531.1 GCA_003158835.1 Acidimicrobiaceae bacterium | reverse complement strand
ATGCGCACCCGGCCGAACATGTCGCCCAGCCGGCCCACCTGGGTGGCGAGGAGGGTGATCACCAGCAGGTACCCGATGACCACCCAGATCACCGAATTGAGCGCCACGTGAAGGCCTCGTTCGATCTCGGGCAGGGCGAGCACGACGATGGTGGTGTCGACGGCGGTGATGAGCACGCCGAGCATGACCACGGCCAGGCCGAGCCCCGGGTGGGTCGTGGCTATCCCGCCTTGGTCCCTGGTGGCGGGCTTCCTGTGGGGGTGGTCGGGGGCCGGGGCCGGCGCCGGCGCAGAGCTGGCCGGGGCCGGCCGCGGCTTCAAGGCTCTACCCAGCGGTGCACGTGCCGGTCGGCCAGAGGTGCCCACGCCGCCGGCCACTTCTGGCGCAGGGCTCGCTGGTGTTCCTGGGCACGGGCGACCAACTGGCCGGCGGCCAGGCCCGTGGCGTAGGCGGCTGCGGTCCGGGTGCGGCTGGGGATGCGGGTCGAGCCGTCGTGTAACCACTGCTCGGTGACGGCGGCATCATGCAGTTGGCCCAGCACGTCCTGGAGGGCGGTGGCTGCCTTGGACGTGCGTTTGGCCGCTTGGCGATGGGCCGAGGGCACCACGACGGGGGCGGCCACCTCGGAGAGGTAACGCAGGCGCTTGGCCTGGATGCGCACCTGGTGAAGAGCAGGGTCGGGTGGTTCGTCGCCCAAGCGGTGAACCGCCCTGCGTACGGCGCGCCACTGCCGGCGGGCCAGTGCCGGCATGCCCGTGGCAGCGGGTTGTGCCAACCGGTCCCACAAGCCGGCCGGGACCGGGACGGCCGGGGCNNGAGCCCGGTCCGGAGCCGAGGTCCTCGAGAGTGCGCAACACCTCTATGTAGCGCTCGGTCGCCATGGCTTCCAGCAATGCCTCATGGGCCAGGCGCTGGTCGTCTTCGGCCGCCGCCAGCAAGGCCGCCGCACCCAGGCTGTAGGCGGGGGGCAAGGCCGAGCAATCCTGCACCAGGCCCAGCAGGCGCACGTCGGCATCGCGGACGTCGCCGAGTGCCGCGCCCAGCCACTTCAGCTCTTCCCGCGCCCCGGCGAACCAGGTCTCAGGGCTGTCGTCGACTTCGCCCGGAGCGCTTCCAACCAGTGGTGCGAAAGACCGCAGGATGCTGCGCAGCCGCCGGGTGCCCACCCGGGCGTGGTGGACGTGCTCGGGGTCGGGGTCACCGAGGCGGATGGGAAGGTCGTGGTCCACCAGGGCGTCCAGGCACGAGCGAGCCTGTTCGGCCAGGACATCGGACATCAGGGCGGCCGAGCGGCCGGCACCGGGAGGCCGTGGGGCAGCCGGTGCACCCGCCGGCGCGGCCGCTCGGGGCGCCGGTGCACCGGCTGGCGCGGCCGCTCGGGCAGCCATGCCGAGCACCGTGGACAACTTGCTCCGGCGGGCACTGGGCCGCGCCCCGGCGAGGTGGAGCCTGGTCACGACCGCCTCGAGGACCTCCTGAGCGCTGCCGTCGGCCAGTTCGACCTCGACCTCGACGAAATGCACCTCCGGGCCGGGAGTGGTGCCGTTCGGCCCGTCACCGGTGGCCCGGAGGCGCCGGCCGGACACGTTGTCGTGGTCTATCTCGGCCAACTGGCGACCGTCGGAGGTCCGTAACTCGGTCCGTCCCCGGGTCGTGGTCAGGCGGGCCACCGGCACCAGGGGCAATCCCAAGGTCACCGCCCGGAGGAATTGCACGGCTTCGGGGTGGGGACGGAGCGGGCGCCGGCTCCTCGGCCCGGGCCCCGGGCCGGCGGGGGCGGGCCACGTCAACTCGGTGCGGACCAGGACCGTCCCGTCCGAGGGGGCGGAGGAGGGCAGCTTTATGGTCCATACGGCGGCGCTGCGGCCCCCGGCACCCCCGGC
Source organism: Acidimicrobiaceae bacterium (assembly GCA_003158835.1). Classification (GTDB taxonomy): domain Bacteria; phylum Actinomycetota; class Acidimicrobiia; order Acidimicrobiales; family Palsa-688; genus Fen-671. Next base: position 1,619 of record PMLI01000531.1, on the reverse strand, counting down.
ACCTCCGGCACCCCCGGCCACAATCTCACGGCGCAGACGCAGCGCGATGTGGTGCTCGGCCAGGCGCGACCCGGCCGTGTCGTAGTAGGTGGTCTCGAGAGCGAGCGACGGCAGCGGCACGGCCTTGACGCCGGCGAAGAGACCCGAGAGATCCGGCAAGGTCCAGTCCGGGTCGACCTCGAGCTTTACTTCCTGCTCCAGCTGCTGCACAGTGACCCCCAGGATACCGAGTACCTGTTCGGGCCACGCCCGAGGGCCGGCTCCCCGGGCCCGGGCCGCTAGGCTGCACGGGACCTGCCATGACCGGTACGAGCCGCGCGATGCCCGACGCCGTGCGGCGGGGTGTGCCGCTGTCGGAATGGACGACTCTCGGCCTGGGCGGCCCGGCTGACGTGCTGGTCGAAGTGCACGACGTAGCTTCGCTGTCCACCGTGCTGGAAGAAGCGGAGGCCGGCGCCCGCCCCGTACTGGTGCTCGGGGGCGGGAGCAACCTGGTCATTTCCGACGACGGCTTCCCGGGCACAGTCGTGCGGGTGGGCATCAAGGGCGTAAACGTCGAGCCCGACGGAGAGGGCGCCCTGGTCCGGGCGGGGGCAGGCGAGGACTGGTCGAGCCTGGTCAGCTCGTGCGTGGCCGAGGGGCTGTCGGGGATCGAGTGCCTGAGCGGCATACCGGGCCTGGCCGGGGGCGCGCCGGTGCAAAACGTGGGCGCCTACGGCCAGGAGGTGGCGGGGACGATCGTGGCTGTGACGGTCTGGGACCGGCCGCGCCACTGCACCCGGGAGCTGGCCCCCTCCGATTGCGGTTTCGCATATCGGGACAGTGTTTTCAAGAGGGGCTCCACTTACGTCGTGACCGAGGTTTGTTTCCGCCTGCAGCGCTCGGCCCTGTCCCAGCCCCTGCGTTATGCCGAGCTGGCCCGCCACCTGGGGTGCGAGCTCGGCCAAGGCGCGCCGTTGCAGCTCACGGCCCAGGCCGTGCTGGATCTCCGCCGGAGCAAGGGCATGGTGCTCGACCGCTCCGACCCGGACACTCGCAGCGCCGGCTCCTTTTTCACCAACCCCGTTCTCGACGATCTCCAACTGGCACGCCTGCGGGAGCTGGCACCGGACGTGCCGACGTTCCCTGGTCCGCCCGGCACCAAGGTGCCGGCCGCCTGGCTCGTCGAACGGGCCGGGTTTGCCAAGGGTTACCGCCAGGGCGGTGCCGCCATCTCCACCAAGCACGCCCTGGCGTTGACGGCGCGCCAAGGCGGTACGACGGCCGACCTGCTGGCTCTGGCCCGCGCTGTGCGGGACGGGGTGCANNCGGGGTGGTGCTGGAGCCCGAACCGGTGCTCGTCGGGGCTCATCTGTGACAGTGATACCGGTTTTTCGCCATACCTATGAGAGTGATCCGATGGAGACGATAACCTGATAACTGTCCTCGTGGCTCTCCCTGCCATCACAGGACCTTGTTCGGAGCGGGCCCCCCCTCTCGCTCCTTGAGCTAGACAGAAGGACCGGCACCCGCCGGTCCTTCTGTTGTTAACGGCCCCTCAGCGTTGCTCGAGTAAGAGGCCCAGCGAGCGGAGCTGTTCGGCCGGGCGGTGGTAGCCACGTTCGAGATGGCGCACCCCG
>PMLI01000268.1 GCA_003158835.1 Acidimicrobiaceae bacterium | reverse complement strand
TTCCTTGACGCCGGCGGCCGCCAGCACCTTGAGCAGCGGCTCGACGCGGCCGTGCACCTGGCAGCGCGCCACGCGCCCGGTTACATCGAGGGCGCTGACCCCGGGGACGTTGGACAGGTCGGGGACAGGACCGTCGAAGGTGACCTGGACGTTGAGAGCGCAGAGATGGCGCATCTCGGCCAAGGCCCCGATTTCCACCAGGACGCCGTCGCGCAGGATCCCTACCCGTTCGCACAGCGCCTCGACCTCGCTCAGTACGTGCGAGGACAGGAAGATGGTCTGGCCGCGCTGGTGGGCTTCGTGGGCGCAACGGCGGAAGGTTTGTTCCATGAGGGGGTCGAGCCCGCTGGTGGGTTCGTCCAGCAGGAGCAGGTCGGCCCGGGACATGAGGGCGGCGATGAGGACGAGCTTCTGGCGGTTCCCTTTGGAATACTGGCGGACCTTCTTCGAGGGGTCGAGGTCGAACTGCTCGATGAGCTCGTCTCGGTAGGCGGCGTCGACCTGGCCCTGCACCCGGCCCAAGAGGTGCAACGTCTCCGCGCCACTGAGCGAGGGCCACAGATTGGCCTCGCCCGCCACGTAAGCGATGTGCCGGTGCGCCTCGACCGTCTGGCGCCGGCAGTCGAGCCCGAAGACCTCGGCCTGTCCCGCGCTCGGCTGGACCAGGCCGAGCAGGAGCCGGATCGTCGTCGTCNNTTGCCGGCGCCGTTCGGGCCGAGATAGCCGAACACCTCCCCTGGCGCGATCTCGAGGTCGAGGCCCCGCAGGGCCGCCACTCGTCCGTAGTGCTTGGTCAGGCCCTCGGTACGGACAGCGGCGATCGGCATGAACGGGAACCTCCTAGTAGACCTCGCAGGCGCGCCAGCAGTACCAGGCGGCAATAGAACGGTAGGGCCGCAGCGGCTCTCCCAGGGGGCCGAGCTCGCGTTCGGTGGGCATCGGTACACCCCAGGCCAGGCCGTAGCCCCGGCGCACGCCCAGGTCGCCGGTCGGCCACACGTCCAGGCGGCGCAGCTGGAACAGCAGGAACATCTGGGCCGTCCAGCGCCCTATACCCCGAACCGTCGAGAGCCGGCCGATCACTTCCTCGTCGCTTTCCCGGGCCAAACCGCGCCGTTCCAAGACGACCGTGCCGTCGAGCACTTTGGCGGCCAGGTCGCGCACGGAGGCCGATTTGTTGGCCGACAACCCTGCGGCGCGCAGCGTCTCGGGCGCCAAGGCCAACAGGGCGTCGGGCGAGACGTCACCGTCCAGGGCGGCGACGAGCCGCCCGTGGATGGCATTGGCGGCGGCCCCGGCGAGCTGCTGGTAGACCACCGAACGCACCAGGGCGGCGAAGTGCGTTTGGTGCGAGGGCCGTACCTGGGGCGGGCCTACCAGTTGGACAAGCCTGGCCAGCGCCGGGTCGCGTCCGCTCAGCTCTTCGGCCGCGGCCCGAGGGCTCGTCCTGGGCACGGCTAGCCCCTGGTACCGGACGGGCTGCTCTGCACCACGAACAGCCGGCTGGTCAGCCCGTCACCTTCGAGTAGGCGATGGTGTCACTGAGCGGCGGCACGCTGATGCGGACGAACTCGCCCCACTTGGACAGCGTCACCGTCTCCTTGGAACCCGAAGCCGTCGTGGTCTCCTGGATGGGCAGAGTGGCGCCCCCTACCGGGAACGTGAGCGTGCTCGTCAGCTTCGGTGCCGAGCTCGTTGCCGCCGTGGTCCACGACAGGACGTACACACGGGCGCCGGTGCTGCCCTGGACGGACAACCTCGTGCCCTTGGCGGTGGGCAGCACGGTCTGGACCGAAGAGACCTTTATGTCAGCGGCGAGGCTGGTGTACTGGCTCGTGCCGGCTTTGAGCGCTATCCAGGCGTGGCCGACCTTCTTCACCTCGGCCGAAGTCAGCCCGACGATCTTGGTCAGCCCGTCGGTATTGCCCGAGATATAGCCGTAAGTGGGTGTCACGATGATCGTCACGGCGTCCGTGCCGTCCGAGATGGACTCGGTCCCACTTCTCAGCCCCAAGTCGGCCACTACCTTTTCGACCGTCGATGACGAGGCGGATTTCGAGTTGACCTCCAGATGGACGGCGGTCTGCTTGGCGATCGCCGTCTTGGCGGCGGCCAGTACCGAGCTCGTCGTCGCCACGGTTGCGGGCGCGGCGGGCCGGGAGCCTGCCGCCAAAACAGGTGTGGCAGTTACGAGCGCGGTGGTTACGAGTACCGACGTCACGAGCGCGCTCGCCACGGCCCCCGGGACGCGGGGGGAGCGGAGAACGGTCCGTCGGGCAAATAGGCGCATGCTACGAACCTAGTGGGCCCGCCTCGACCGCCCGGATGGCGACCACGCAGGGCACCTTTATCCTCGCCGCACTGTCAGTGCGGCGAGGGGCGCACGACTACTTCCCCCAGGGCCGAAAGCGGCTCGGTCACTGCCTCGCCGTCGCCCACCACCACGGTCACGAGGCGGCTCGGGGAGAGGTAACGCCGGGCGGCCTCGTCCACGTCGTGCTTGGTCGTGGCGATGACCGCCTTCGGGTAGCTGCTGAGGTAGCCGAAGTCGATGCCTCTGATGGCCAGGTTCGCCAGAGTGGTGGCGAGGCCGGGCAGGGACGCGGTCTCGAAACTGAAGCGCCCGACCGAATGGCGGCGGGCCAGCTCGAGCTCCTCGTCGTTGATCCCGAGCGTTGCCATGCGGCCGAGCTCGTAAAAGATCTCGACCAGGGCGGGGGCGGTGACCGCCGTCGCCACGTCGGCCGCCAGCGTGAACGAAGACCCCGCCCGACCGTGGCGGACGAGGCTGCGAGGGGAGTAGCTGTAGCCATTGCGTTCCCGGATATTGGCGACGATCCGCGAGCTGAACATGCCGCTTAGAACTTGCTCGGCCAGTGACGCGGCGGGCCAGTCGGGCTGGCCCAGGGCGGCGAACTTGCCCCCGAGGCGCAGGTTGCTCTGGACGCTGGCGGCCCGGGGGACAAGATCGAGCGGGCCGGTCGGCGGCGCCTCCACCGGCGGCAGGTCACGGCTCGGCCCCGCTCCCGAGGCGGCCCAGCCGGCCATGGCCTCCTCGGCCACGCCCAGGGCGCGGCTCGGCTGGAGGTCACCCACCAGCACCAGGTGGGCGGCGGAAGGATCGAATACGAGCGGGTGGACCGCATGCAGGGCGACGTCGTCGACGCGCCGTAACGCGGCCGGGGCCGGGATCGGGGTGGCGTACGGGTGGCGGCCGAACAGCCGCCGGCGCAGCGCCTGACTGGCGACGACGTCAGGCTGGCTGAGGGCGATGAGCAACTCGTCCGATGCCCGGTTACGGTCGGCCTTGACTTCGGCCGACGGGTAGCTGGCACGGCTGAGCACTTCTACGAGCAGCCCGAGCAGGGCTTTCAGGTGCTGGGCCAGGACAGCCCCGCTCACTATGACCCGGTCGTCGCCCACGTAGGCGTCGAGGCTGCCGCCCAGGTCCTCGATGGCTTCGGCCAGCGCGGCCCGGTCGTGGCGGTCCGTCCCGGCGAACAGCGACCGGGAGAGGATGCTTACGGGGGCGGGCTTGCGGATCTGTTCGGCGGCCAGGGGGACGACCAGGCGGACCTCGACAAGGGGGAGCGACGGCCGTCGCACGATCAGGCCATGGGCACCGCCGGGCAGGGTGGCCTCCAAGAGCTTGGGAGCCGTGGGGGCGCTCACGCGCCCGATCGGGGGCCGGTTGACGGTGGTGGTCTTGGTGGTGGTTCTTGCCATGTCAGTTCGCCGCCGGCTGTAGTTCCAGGATGGCACGGTGCTGGCCGAGCAGGTCGGCGGCCGCCGCCGCCACGTCCGGCGCGCTGACCGCGGCCAGGCGGGAGGCCAGCTCCTCGACGAGCTCGGCCCGGCCGTGAATGGTTTCGACCGAAGCGACGATGTGGGCGCGGTCGAGGAGCGAGTCGAGGCTCCGCCACAGGTCGGCGGCGGAGCCGGCGACGACTCGGGCGAGCTCGCCCCGGTCCGGCCCGTCACTGGCCAGGCGTTCGATCTCCTCGTCGATATCCTCGATGAGGGCCTCGGTTGTCGCCGTGCCGGGGTGGAAGGCGATGACCTGCAGCAACGTCGGGTCGCGGACGAAGAAGGCGTCCTGGCCGAACGTACCGAGCTGGCAGGAGACGTCGGTCACGTTGTGGTCCCGGTAGATGAGCCGGGCGCGCAGCCGGCTCGAATC
>PMLI01000416.1 GCA_003158835.1 Acidimicrobiaceae bacterium | reverse complement strand
AGGGCGGCCATCACCATGTAGGCCCAGTTGGCCACGAGCGTGTTGACCGGGGCGTGCAGCGCCCGGACCTGGCCTTTTAGCTGGGCGATCAAGTTCTCCTGGTTGCAGCGCGAGCGTGCCTCGGCAACGACCTGGTGGGGGGTCATCCCCCAGTCGTTGGTGATATAGAAAAAGAAGCGGTACTCGCTGAACAGCACGTTGTCGCCTCTTTCTTCTCTAAACTTAAGAACCCCCACGGGCTCTCGGCGGTAATGGCTTCGCGTCATCGACTTGCCGGCACCTCGCCGAACTCGAGGGCCATGAAGGTGGGGTAGATGGCGTCGAACTCGAAATGTCGTACGAGGGTTATGAGAGCGTCGATCGCCAGTTTTTCGTTGGCCGGCCCCTCTGGGATGTCGATAGTGAGGACGAGCCGTTGGTTGCCCGAGCCTGTAGTGGTCGTCTGCTGAGCGCTGTTCATGAAGAGGCCTCCGTTGGAGAGGTGGTGGGCATAGTGACGGTACGCCCGGCGAAATCGGACAGACCGGGCCTGCCTTGCCCGGCGGCGCGGCGGGCGGCCAGGCCAGCGACCTGGGCGAGCTTGGCGTCGGCGGCGGCCAGGCTGACCTTCAGCCCTTCGACTTCGCCCAGCCACCGGTTGCGTTGGGCTTCGGTGATGCGGTCGTCCAGGTTGCGACGGATTTCGACCAGGCGGGGACGCTGGGCTGGGTCGGGCCGAAGAAGCGGGCAGCGCAAGCAGCTGTGCTCGTGGATGCAAGGGGTGGCGTAGGCACGGCCGCAGTCGCCGAGCGCGACCTTGCGCCGTTCGAAGTGGCCGAGGAACTCCTCCCACTCCTCGTCGGTGGGCGTGCGGTACTCCTCCGAGGGGCGCAGGGCGCGTCGTCGCGCGATGAAGGCCCGGTGGTTGTTGATGACCTCCTCGGGATAGATCGCCTTGTAGCCCAGGGTGGTGTTGATGTCATGGTGCCCGCAGATCAGCTGGGCGATATGGGGTGGCATGCCGTTGAGGACGGCTTCGGTGACGAAGATCCGCCGGAAGTCGTGGGGCACAAAGTGGAGCGGCTTGCCGACGGCATCGGTGAGGCCGCTGCTGGTGAGGGCGGACTGGACCAGCTTCCTGATGGCGGCCGTGCCGAAGGCCATGTTCTCCATGCCCACGGGGTGTTGGAACAACAGCGGCGTAGGCGGCTTCCACGTGCGTTCGTGGATGTCGTAGGCGACGACAAGAGGGACGGCACCGCTGTCGTCACGGACGCGGCACAAGATGGTGCCGAGGACCTCGGCGAGCTCGGGGCTGATGACCAATAGCCGTTCTTCGTCGGTCTTGGAGGGGGCGACCTGGAGCAGCGGGACCGTCTCGCCGGTCGTGGGCAGCTTGTACTCGACCAGGCTGTGGTGGGACAGCTCGGTGAGCTCTTCTGCTCGGATGCCGGTTTCGCGTAGGACTTCCACGGCGGCCCACGCCCAGAACGCACGGTCTTCTTCTCGGGTGAGGTCCCGGCGTTTGCTCGTCGCGGGCTCCTCTGCCCATATCCGGGGTGTGGGGGCGGTCATCACCGGGCGGCGCAGCCTCTGCCCAGCGGCGCTGAGCTCCTCACCGGGAGGTGTGCCCCGGGCCGCCTCCAGCAGCTCGGCCGCGTCCTTGCGGGCCCGGTCCACGCTGGCGACCAGGGCAGGCAGGACGGGGATGCGTTCGCGGGTCCGTTGGTCCATCCGGGACTTGCGGCGGCTGCGTTCCTTGCGGGAGCGGATGTCGTCGGCCCGGACGGGGCAGGGGACCGCCCATCGTGCCCATCGGGCCGGGTCCTCGGTGGCCCATTGGGCGATGTCCAAGTAGAAGGCCCGGACCGTGCTCAGGCATCTGGCCACGTCCTTTCGCCGCTTCGGCCCGGCTCCCTCGCCACCTGAGCCGTTCTGGCGGACGGTCGTCTGGACGCGCTGCTTCCAGGCAGTGGCGACGTCGGGAGGCAGGCGCAGCGAGGCGATGCCCGGGTGGTGGTCCTCCAGGTCCTTCCAGAACAGCAGGCCCAGGTTCCTCGCTATGGCATCCAAAGTGTTGAAGTCGACCCCGGGCTGGCGTTCGGCCAGGTAGTGGACGATCATGTCGCGGACGGGGCGGCAGGCCAGGCCGTAGCGGTCGATGAGCTGCTCGGGGGTGAACTGGCCCTGGTAAAGCCCGCGTTGGTAGATCGGGCTGAACATGCGCACGGTGGGGGGTGCCTCTGGTGGGAAGACGCCCATGCCGTGCAGCAGCGTGTAGAAGTACGGGCCTCTGCCGTCCCTGGCGTAGTTTTCGTACTCGGCAGCGCTGACCTCGACGAGCTCCAGGCAGTCCCCGACGGTGATGTCCCGGACCGTCCCGCCTTTGGCTGCGAGGATGTAAGCGGTCCTGACGACGGCCCCTCTGCAGGTGGCCTTGGCCGAACCGCTCTTCTGGGTGAGGGTGTGCAGTGCGGCGAAGCCGTCCGGGTCGCGGGCCCGGGCCATCTCGGCGGCCAGTGAACGGGTCGGTGAGCAGGTCCGCAGCAGCCAGGCGATGTTCGGGCGGATGACGTCACCGCAGATCAGCAACGCCAAGCCGGCCCCGAAGGTCTGGTGAACCGTGGTGGCGCCCTGTTGGGCGCGCCCGGTGCGTTTCAGCCACTCGGAGGGAAAGCGCCTCCAGTCCGTCCTGCCGTCCGTCCCCGCCCCGCTGGCGGCCCAGCGCTCTTGCCACGACCGCCCCGGCTGTGCATGGAGCCACTCGAGTACCCTGGTCAGCCCGAAGGTGCGCGAATGTTGAGCGGACGGCTCTTCCAGCCGGAACGGTGGAGCCAAAAGTCGTGCAAGGACGGCCTGTTGGTCCTCGCAGGTGGCTGGCCAGCGTTCGGGGACAGGCCGCGCTGGGAACCGTTGACGCAGGACGGACGCTTCGGCACTGAGCTTGCCGGCACGGGCCGGCTCGACCGAGAACACGGCACTCGAAGTCACGGCTTGGGTCTCCTGCCGAACAACACGTCCAAGGTCTCGGGCCGGTAGCCCGGCAACGGCTGCAAGCGGTCGGCCCGTCGGCGTCCGTCGAGCTGGCGGCGATGGTGTGCGAGAACGCTTTCGATCACGTCCTCCAGCGGGGCGGTGACATACAGCTGGGTGGTGGACAGGTGCGCGTGACCGAGGACCCACTGCACGTCGGTCAGGGGCATGTCGGGGTCACGAGCCATGCGGTAGGCGGCGCTGTGCCGCAGGTCGTGCAAGGTCCAGTTGGCGCCCAGGGAGGCGTTCGCCCGCACGAACATGGCCCGGGCCGCGTGGTACCTGAGCGCCCGGAACGGCCGGCGAAGCGTCCACCACAGCGGCTCGTCCTTGCCTTCGGGGACCAAGCCGTCCATCTCGGCCTGGTAGAGCCGTAGCCATACGAACGCGTCAGGGGAGGCCGGGACCTGCTGCAACGCCCGGGACCCCTTGCGGACCACAGTGATCAGCTGTCGGCCGGGATCGGCGTCGGCCCGGTTGGCACCCAACAGCTCGGCCGCCCGGGCGCCTGTAGAGATCCAAAAAGCCACCAGGGCCCGGTCACGGTGGCAGGACAACCCAGCGAACAGCTCGTTGAACCTGACGTCGGGGATGCTACGTGGGGCCCTCCGGGCGAGACGCGGTCGGAACAGCCCAGCGCGGTGATTGTCATGAGGGCCCATCGGGTCGTGGTGGGCACCGGGCCGCCCCTCGTGCCGGCCTCGTGCCAACGGGAACGGGTTCAACATCGGCCCGGTCCCGACCTCGAGATGGAAGTCGTAGAAGTGGCGCAGGACGCTCTCGCTGTGCGCTCTGGTCGCTGCCCCGTACTTTCGGCCCGTCCCCGGCTTCCCTGTCACCGGGTTCGGCCCCCCAAGCGTCGCCAGATGAGCTACGGGCCCAGGAGGACGGTCGTCTCCGAGCCGCCAGTGCGGCCGGACCGGCTTGTCAGCGATCAGCAACCAGCGGGAGAAGTCCCGAGCCTCGCTCCGGGTCGCCTTGTCCCACGGCACCCCGACCGTCCACAAGAACCGGAACCAGCGCAGGAGGTCCATGCCGTACGAGCGTTGGGTCCCCGCCCTTCGCCCAGCGGCTTGCAGGTCCTTCAAGTAGTCACTGACCGGCTGGACTACCACCCCGTAAGGGTCGAGCAGCCGGAACGGCTCCCAGGGGTCGCCTGTCTCCTCGAGCGCCCCGCCGCGCTGCAGCACGAGCGCCGCCAAGTCTTGTCCAGGGTTCTCCTCGTCGGCCATGGCATGGGACCCTGCCACACAGCAGCCCTGCGACCGGGTGATACGTACCCGGTAGTTCAGTCAATAGGTCGACCGAGATGTCCTTCCTCAGCGCCACNNTCGGGGGTGCCCTCGGCCCGCTCGACCAGGTTGGCCCGGGCGTCGTAGCCGAACACGAAGCGCACGCCGTCTGCGTCCCAGCGGTCGAACTCGGCGGTCAAGGAGAAGTCGGTATCGCCCCGCAGGACCACGTCGGCAAAGCCGGCCTGCCGGCACAGCGCTATGGAGCAGTCGTAGAGGGGGACCACCCCTTCGTGCGAGGGGCGGTTGGCGCCGGCGAGCTTGAAGTACAGCGGCTCTTTGGTATTGGCGAAGCTGACCATGAGCGCCGAGTAACCCCATACGCCGTTGTAGGCGATGTCCATCCCCTCCTTGGTCTCTGCTCCGGTGGGCACGATGGAGGCGTCGGCGTCGATGACCGCCGTTCCGGTGAAGAACGAGGCCGGCTGCGCCGCCCACGCCCCCAGGCGCGCTCGGTTGACCGCATCTTGGAGCGCCATGACCGAAGCCGGGCTGAACCGCCGGCAGAAGTCGCCTGCGGTGGTCGGGTCGGGCAGGCTCTTTGCCCCTATGCCGTCCAAGAACACCTGGTCACGCCGGCGCAGCTCTATGTCGTCCAGCGTCCTGCCGCCGCACAGGGCGGTGTAGGCCACGTTCAGCACGTGGTCGGACTCGTAGTAGGGCTTGTGCAGGGCGAGCAGGTGGAGCGAGGAGTCGACCTGGTCGGCCAAGCCCAGCTTGTCCACCAGCCTGGCGACCATGCCCATCCCGCCGTGGGTGGTGCCTCTCGAGCGCTCTGCCAGCTCGTAGACGACGTTGGCTCGTCCGAGGACAGGACCGGAGAAGTTCGGGACGACCGCCGCTTTTAGCCGCCGGTCGACCGAACGAGCCTCAGATGCCAGCTTGCGCCGCCGCCGCTGCTTGGCCGTCTGGGCCCGTCCGCCACGCCCGTCTTGTGCTGAGCTACGCTTCACTTGGAGATGCCCTCCTGTCGTACGGGTTTTGGTGTGGTAACCGAATTCTCCCGTACCAGGAGGGCACTTTTGGTGGATACCGGTAAGCGCTCATAGCTGGGGCCGTGGCCTCCCGCCTGCTCTGGCGATGCCCCTCGCCTTCACCTCAAACGGCTCTGACGTCCCCTCACCCCAAGCTCGGGTAGCCCTGCAGTAAAAGGCAATCCGGGCGGCCAGTCCACTTCCGGGGCAGGCTATGCGCTTGGTTTAGGATTAGTTGAACTTTGGGCTGCTGGATAACGTGAACGTCGACAGGGTGGTCCTTCGGGAAGGTACAG
>PMLI01000081.1 GCA_003158835.1 Acidimicrobiaceae bacterium | reverse complement strand
TGGAGGAGGTGGAGGAGGTGGAGGTGGCACTGAAGCCGGTGCCGGTCCCTACGCCGGCTGCCTTGGCTCCCATGAACAACCCGCCCGCCACCGTGGCCGGGGTGAGCACCTGGCGGGATTGAGGATAAGCAGCCAGGCGCCTGCGGATCTCGACGTATCGGGGTTCGCGTTCTTTCAGGATGGCCAGGATGGGCGACGCGATGAAGATCGAGGAGTAGGCCCCGCTCATGAGGCCGATGAACAGGGCCAGGCCGAAGTCGTTGAGGGCCGACGCCCCGAGGATCCACGAACCGATGACGAGAATGCAGAAGACGGGCATTATGGCCACGAAAGACGTGTTGATGGACCGGGCCAGCACCTGGTTCATGGAGAGGTTGACCACATCGGTGTAGGTGACGCGGTTGGTCGACGCCAGGCCGCGCGTGTTTTCTTTTACCTTGTCGAAAACGACAATCGTGTCGTAGAGGCTGTACCCGAGGACGGTCAAGAAGGCAATGACAGTGTCCGGGCTGACCTGGAAGCCTGACAGGGCATAGATCCCTATCGTCACCAGCATGTCGTGCAGCAATGCCACCAGGGCGGCAATCGCCATCTTGGACTCGAAGTAAATGGCGATGCAGCCCGAGATGAGCACGAGGAAAACGATGACGGCTTCGACGGCCTTACCCGTGATGTCGCTCCCCCACGACGGCCCGATGGCAGAGAGGTTGACCTGGTCCTGGGAGACATGGCCGATGGCGGCCAGTTCTTTGGTCACCTGCTGGACCAAGGCGCTGTTGCTGGTCAGAGTGGCCGGAGCCTGGACCTCTATGTTGGTCTTGCCGGTCTGGCGGTTGGTGAGCTGGGTGATGGTGGCCTGGGACAGCGTGGAGCTGATCTTGCCCAGGTCGGCCGCCACCGTCTTCACCGACGCGGTGGCAGGGACCTCCCACACCGTGCCGCCCTTGAAATCGATGCTGAAATTGAGCCCCCGGGCCCCGAGGGCGATGAGGCCTACGGCGATTATCGTCCCCGACAGGGCGAACCAGTAGCGCCACCGGTTGATGAAGTCGTAGTGCGTCTGGCCCCGGTAGAGCCGGGCCCAGGCATTGTGGCCTATGCCGTGCTCGTAGCTCATGGCTTGTGGCTTCTTCATGTGCCCATCGCCCCCGCTCCCAGGCCCCGGCTCACGCCCAGGATGCCACCCTCGCCCAGAGCGGCCCGGCGGCCCATCAGGATGACCAGGGGCCGGGTGAAGAAGTACGTGGTGATGACGTTCAGCAGAGTGGCCAGGCCAAGGAAGAAAGCAAAACCTCGGACGTCGCCCACGGTCAAGATGTAAAGGACCAAAGCGGCTATGAACGAAGAGAAGTCCGCCGCCAGGATGGTCCGGAAGGCCCGGTTGAAGCCCTTCTCCACCGAGGTGCGCACGGTGCGCCCAATACGGATCTCTTCCTTGAGACGCTCGAAGTACACCACGCACGAGTCAGCCGTGACCCCGACCGACACGATCAGGCCTATCACCCCCGACAACGTCAGGGCCAGGCCGGAAGTCTGGCTGAGCAGCGTCGTTATGGAATAAATGTAAGCGCCCGACATGCATATGCCGATCACGACCACCAGGCCCAGGGCGCGGTAGTAGATGATGAGGTATATGAGCACCAGGACCACCGCCACGGCGCCGGCGATGGCGCCGGCGTTGAGCGAAGCGGTACCGATCTGAGGAGAGACGTTGCTGATGTTTTGGGCCACGAAACGCACCGGCAGGGACCCGTAGCTGAGCGCCAACGCTAGGTCGGACGCCTGCTGGGCCGTGAAGGGGTTAGACGTCGAGCCGTTGATGGTGGCGCCCCCGTTGAACGAGGCGGCCTCGATGGCAGGATCGGACTCCACCGTGGCATCGAGCTCGATGGCCTGCAGAGCGCAGTACGGCGGATTGGCCTCGTTCTGCACGTAGCACTGGTAATGAGTGGCGGCGTACTTGTTGAACTGGGTCGAGCCCTTGCCGGTGAAACTGATGTCCACTTCCCACTGCTCGGTCTGGGAGTTGAGGTTGGCCACCGCCGTCTTGATTATCGACCCGGTCATCTCGGCCGGGCCCAGTACGTAGCGGCCATAGGCATAGCCCGCGTAGTCCGGCAGTAGCACCGTGGCACCCGTGGTGTCGAAGGCGGCCGGCGTCACGCCGCGGCTGTTGCCGTGGGGCGGCAAGTAGAAAGGCTGCACGGTCGAGCTCAGGTTGCAAACCTGCGAAGCCAGCGACACCGTGGTGGGGGTGGTCGGGGCCGTCGTCGACGTGGTGGTGCCGCCCTTGCCGGGGGCCGTAGTGCTGGTCGATTTGGCCGTGGTGCTGGTCGATTTGGCCGTGGTGGTCGTCCCCGCCGCCAGCGGGAAATCGGCCGACGCCAGCCTGGCATCCGCCCCGGTGAGCATCATCGGCGCGCCGGTGCCGACCGAGGACTTCTGGCCCTTTCCCGTGGTCGTCGTGGCCTTGGGCTGCGCCTTGGACTTGCCCGGGCCCGTCGTGGTCGTGGTGCTGGCGGTGGGCGTCTTGGTCGTGGTGCTGGTGGTGGTGGCCTGGTACGGCGCAATGATGCACTCCACGGGCCGGAAGAACAGCTGAGCGGTCTGCCCGACGATCTTCAGTACCTGGGTGTCGTTCTTGGCCCCGGGCAGCTCGATCACGATGTCGTTGCCCTGGCGGGTGACGTTGGAGTTGGAGACGCCGATGCCGTCCACGCGCCGGTTGATGACCTGGACCGCCTCCTGCAGGATGCTCGGGGTCACCTTGCCCTGAGGCTGCTCGACGACCGAGACGCCGCCCTTCAGGTCCAGGCCCAGCAGCGGGGATTTGCCCGTCAATATCGTTGCGCCCACCCCGAGCACCGCTATCAGGATCATGGCACCAAGCGACCAGGCCAGGGGCCTCCTACGCACTGGTTACCTGGCCCCGCTGCTGGGGCTGGCACCGCCGTCCCCGGGCCCGTCGGTACCCGGGTCAGAGCTGCTGTCAGTGTCGTCGGACGGCCACGAACTGCTGTCCAGCGCAGCCTGGTCATTGTCGAAACCGGTGTTCTGCCGGCGGGGCGGCGGCGGGGGTGCCCCGAAACGACCGCGGCCGGCAGCGGCGGCGGCATAGCCCGCCCGGGACTGGACCGCCTGCTGTACGAAGCGCACGACGACGCCGTCGGATACCTCGACCTCGACTTCTCCGTCGCCCATCTCCGTCACGTGCCCGACCATCCCGCCCGCGACCACTTCGTCGCCTACATCAAAGGCGCGGCTCTGGCGCATGGCCTGCATGCGCCGCTGTTGGTTGGGACGGATCCTGAGAAAGTAGAAACCGGCTAGAAGAGCGATGATGACGAGGAAGAACAACGACGAGGACCCGCTGGTCGTCGTGGACGTCGTGGTCTGCGTCGTCGACGCCAAGACCACGTGGGGGATACTGCTGATTAAGGCCATATAGGACTAACTGCCATCCTGGGATCGAGAGCGTGAGCCCCGCGAGGGGCCCACCGAACATGCGGCGATCCTCTAGCCTAGCGGCTCCGCCTGCACGCCAGGAGGAACCCGGGGGCCCCACACCTCGGCCACGGCGCGGGCCAGCTGGGCAAAGCGCCCTTCCAGCACGGCCCGGCGGGCCTCGAGGACCAGCTGCGAGAGCCACGCCAGGTTGTGCAGGCTGACCAGCCGGCCGGCGCTGGGCTCACCGACGTTGAAAAGGTGGCGTATGTAGGCCCGGCTGTGGCGCCCGCACACCCCGCAGCTGCAGCCGGGGTCGAGGGGCGAGCCGTCGGTGGCGAAGCGTGCCGCCTTGGCCGCCAGCCGCCCCGTGCTCGTCAGCGCCGTGCCGTGGCGAGCCAGACGGGTGGGCAGGACACAGTCGAACATGTCCACCCCGAGGCCGATCGCTGTCATCAGCGAGAAGGGGTCGCCCACGCCCATCAGGTAGCGGGGCAGGCCGGCCGGCAGCTCGCCCACGGCGGCGGCGAGGGCGGCTGCCATCTCGTCGGGCGTCTCGCCCACCGACAGGCCGCCGATGCCGTAACCGTCGAAACCGATCTCGACCAGCCGGCCCGCGTACTCGGCTCGCAGGTCGGTCTCGGTGCCACCCTGGACGATGCCGAACAGCAACTGCCCGGGCCGGGAATGGGCCTGACGGGCCCGCTGCGCCCAGGCCAGGGTCCGCTCTCCGGCCTCGACCAGGGCCCCCCGGGTAGCCGGCAGCTCCGTGCATACGTCCAGCACCATCTGGATGTCCGCCCCCAGCAGCTCCTGGCGCACCACGGCGCTCTCGGGGCTGAGCCGCTGCCAGGACCCGTCATAGGAGGAGCGGAAGGTCACCCCGTCGTCGTCGACCGAACAGGGCAGCGACATCACCTGGTAACCACCGGAGTCTGTTAGGAAGTGGCCGTCCCAGCCGGTGAAACCGTGCAGACCGCCCATGGCGGCGACTACCTCCACACCGGGCCGCAGCATCAGGTGGTAGGTGTTGGCCAGCACGACCTGGGCGCCCAGGGCCGCCATGTCCTGCGCCGAGAGCAACCGCACGACGCCTCGCGAGCCCACCGGCATGAAGCAAGGCGTGAGGACACGGCCCCGGTCGGTCTCCACCCACCCGGCCCGGGCCCGGCCGTCCACCGCCTCAGTCCGGAACATGCCTGGCCACGATCATGGCGTCGCCGAACGAGAGGAACCTGTAGCCCTCACCGAGCGCCACCGCGTACAGGTCCCGCCAACCCGGCCCGGCGAAGGCCTCCAACAGGACGAGCAGCGTGCTGCGGGGCTGGTGGAAATTGGTGAGCAGGACGTCGACGACGCGAAAAGGGTGGCCGGGCCGGATGAACAAGTCCGTCCGGCCCTCCAGGATCCCGCTCGCCGCGGCCGATTCCAGTGCCCTGAGCGTCGTCGTCCCCACGGCCACCACGCGCCGGCGCGACCGGCAAGCCTCCCAGGTCGCGGCCGGTATGGAGTAGCGCTCGGAGTGCATGGCATGTTGCTCGACCCGGGCCACCTTGATGGGCCGGAACGTCCCCAGCCCTACCGCCAGGTCGACGGTGGCCACCTCCACTCCCCTGCGCCCGCACGCCCGCAGGACTTCGTCGGTGAGGTGCAGACCGGCGGTCGGGGCGGCGACGCTCCCCGGCCGCTGTGCGTAGACGGTCTGGTAGCGCTCGGGGTCCTCGAGCGGGTGGTGGATGTACGGGGGCAGCGCCACCGAGCCGAAGGCGCCCAGGTCCTCCACGAGGCTGTTCACTTCCCGGCTCCCGTCGGCCAGGCGCTCCCCCACCTCGACCACGGGATGGCCGCCGGCATAAAGGACGGTGCCGGGTGGCAGGCGCCGGCCCGGGCGCACCAGGGCCTGGAAACCGCCCGGCTGGCCCGGGCGCGGCTCGAGGAGCAGGACCTCGGCCGCCCCCCCGCTGTCCTTGTGCAGGGCCAGCCGGGCCGGCACGACGCGTGAGGTGTTGACGACCAGGACGTCCCCCGGGCCCAGCAGGTCAGGCAGGTCGGCCACCCGCTTGTGCTGCACGTCCTGGCCCAAGGCCACCAGCAGGCGGGCCGAGTCGCGCCGCGGCGCCGGCACCTGGGCGATGGCCGCCGGGGGAAGGTGGTAGTCGGGGACGTCCATATCTCTGTTCTGGATCTTTGTCCTGGATCTTTGTCCTGGTCCGGGTGCCGGGCCGCTCGGTCCGGCCCGCCAGCACTAGCTCCAGAGCGTAGACGGGCTGTCCGGGCCCTCCGCCAGAGCGTCGGGCGCCATCGGGGCCCGGGCCGGCATGGGTAGCCCGAGGTGTGCCCAGGCCAGCGGCATCGCCACCCGGCCCCGGGGGGTCCGCATGAGCATCCCGAGCTGGAGCAGGAACGGCTCATAGACGTCCTCGAGCGTTTCGGGGGCCTCGCCGATGGCGACGGCCAGGGTACTGAGGCCCACCGGCCCACCCCCGAAGCGGCAGCAAGTCGCCTCCAAGATGGCACGGTCAACCTTGTCGAGCCCGAGCTCGTCGACCTGGAACAGCTCCAGGCCGGCCCGGGCCGTCCCGTGGTCGATGGTGCCGTCACCGCGCACGTCGGCATAGTCGCGGACCCGTTTGAGCAGCCGGTTGGCCAGGCGGGGCGTGCCCCGGGACCGCCGGGCGATCTCGGCTCCACCGGAAGGGTCGAGCTTGGCGCCGAGCACGCCAGCCGAACGCCGGACGATGACCTCGAGTTCGGCCACCTCGTAGTAGTCCAGGCGGGCCACCAGACCGAAGCGGTCCCGCAGCGGCCCGGTGATGAGCCCGGTCCGGGTGGTGGCGCCGATGAGGGTGAAACG
>PMLI01000205.1 GCA_003158835.1 Acidimicrobiaceae bacterium | reverse complement strand
GTTCGGAGGGGGGCCGGGCGAGGTGCTGGTCACCTTCAGCCATGAGCGGCTCTTCCTGCCCGCTACTCCTGCCCTCCCGCCCATCGACATGGCGCGTCACCTGGGGAGGTTGCGAGCGATGATGCGGGCCGGCCAGTACCAGGAGGCGGCGGACCTCGCCGCCAGGCTGGCCGAGGAACGGGGCTACGGGGGGCTGCGATGGACCGACCCGTTCGTGCCCGCCTTCGACCTGAGGGTCAGCGGTCCCGTTCATGGCCAATCGAGCCGCTATCTGCGGGGGACCGACTTCGAGACCGGGGAAGTCGGCGCCACCTGGCAGGACGAACGGGGACAGTGGTGGGGCCGGCTGTTCGTTTCCCGGGCCGACGACGTCGCCGTCCTCCGGCTGGTGGGGCCGGGAGAGGGGGCCGTCGATGGCGCCGTGGGGATCTTCGCCCCGCCCGGTCCGCCCGGGAGCTTCGACGTCGGCGGTGAGTACCTGTCGGTCCGGGCGGAGTGCCAGAGGCAGCACCGGGACGGAGTGGTCGGGTTCCGGGCCATCTTCAGGCGGGCCCANNGACCGTTCGGTCGTGGGCTACCAGGTCGCGCTGAGAGTCGTCGCCCCTGGGGGGCGAACGGTCCGGGAGCCGGGAGGCTTCACCGTGGCGGGCGCCGACGAGGTAGTGGTGATCATCGGTCTCGAGGTGCTGACGGAGGGGACCGGCACCGCTGGGGGTGCTGGCACCGGTGGGGGTACCGGCACCAGTTCGGGCGGCGCCGACGGCTGCGCCGGTAGCGGCACGGGTTCGGGCGCAGGCACCACGTTCCCGCCCATGGCGGCGCGGTTGAACGCTCTGGACAGCGACTACGCCGGGTTGCTGGCTCGGCACGCGACCATCCACGGCGGTCTATTCCGCCGGGCGCACTTGGACCTCGGAGGGCAGGCTATGTCCACGGCCGCGCCTGCCGCGCCGGCCAACGCTTCGGCGCCGGGGACAGGTTCGGCGCCCGAGACAGTTTCGGTGCCCGANNGGTGCCCGAGACAGTTTTGGTGCCGGGGACAGGTTCGGTGCCGGGGACAGTTTTGGTGCCTAGCGAAGAGCTTCTCAAAAGGGCGCGCACCGGTGTGGTCCCGGCCGCGTTGGTGGAGAAGGTCTTCGATGCCGGTCGGTACGCCATCATCTCGAGCTGCGGCGCATTGCCGCCCAATCTGCAGGGCGTCTGGACCGGCACCTACGCACCGCCATGGTCGGGGGACTACACGCACAACGGCAACCTTCAAACCGCTCTGGCCGCCCTTTTGAGCACGGGCACACCCGAGCTGTTGCTCGGCTACTTCTCGTACCTCGAGTCGATGCTGGCCGATTTTCGGGAGAACAGTCGGTCGCTTTTTGGTTGTCGAGGTTGCTACGTACCTTCCCGGTTCAGTACGCACGGCTTGCAGAACCATTTCAACGAGACCTGGTGCCACGAGTTTTGGACTGCGGGCGGGGGATGGGCCGCCCGCCTCTTTTACGACTACTGGCAGTACACCGGGGACGAAGCCTTCCTGGTGCAGCGCGCCCGACCCTTTATGGTGGAAGTGGCCGACTTCTATGAGGACTTCCTGGTCGAGGATGCGACGGGATCTCTGGTCTTCGTGCCCTCGGTCTCTCCCGAGAACAATCCAGGGAACTCCGCCTCGCAGGCCACCATCAATGCCACGATGGATATAGCCGTCGTCAAGGACCTGTTCCGCAACCTGGTCTCGCTGAGCAAGGCCCTCGGTACCCATGTTGAGCGCGCCCTGAGATGGGAGGCCCTTCTGCGTAGACTGCCGGCTTACACCGTGGACGGCGACGGTGCCTTGGCGGAGTGGGTATATCCCGCTTTGCGCAACAATCAGGCCCACCGCCACGCGTCACACCTGTACCCGCTCCTGTACGAAGTCGACCCCGAAATCGCGTGCGACGAGGCCATGATGCGGGCTTGCCGGCTCGCCGTTGAATTACGCATGCGTTGGCGCCGACAACCCGGTAACGGGGAAATGGGCTTCGGCGTGGCATGGCTCGGTATCGTCGCCGCTCACCTGGGCATGGCTGATGTGGCGTTGGAGACAGTGAACATGCTGGCCGCTCGTTACTGGCGGCCGTCGCTGGTGTCGTCGCACGACGCCCTGGGAGGGGCCGGCGGCGGCCATTGGCTCTTCAATGTCGATATCTGTGGTGGTCTCCCCGCTCTCATCGTCGAGATGCTCGTGCAATCGTCGGTCGGTACCGTGCGCCTCCTGCCGGCGTGCCCGGCGGAATGGGAGTCGGGGCGCATCGAGGGCATCGCGTGCCGAGGTCAGGTCCTGGTCGAGTGGTTGAGCTGGGGGCCGGGCCGCGTCGCGGCCGTGTTGCGGTCGCCGAAGCAGACTTCGCTCACACTCGTCCTGCCCGCGCCATCCAGGGTGGTGCGCGTCGACGGACAGTTGGTCGGTCCCGGTGGCGGGGGCAGCACGCGCCGCGTGGAGGGCGCAAATGGGACCGACCCGCGGGTGCTTTTGGGGCTGGCACCCGGGACGGCGACGACGGTGGAGGCATGGTTGGAGGGAGGGGAGCCAATAGTGGCAGAGGGATAAGGCGAGCTTTGTGCAATACCTGCGATTATTTAGCAGGTGTATACCAAAACGCCTCCGTCCCGGCGCGGTATTGCACCAAGTCCTGGGGGCCCCGGCAAGGCCGCCCGGGCCCGCCCATAGGCGTGGTGCCGGGCCCGGCGCGCCCGGGACGCGATGAACCGATGGCCGGAGATGCGATGGACGCCATGGTTGGGAGGCGCGGCCGGGGCGGACCTCCCGGCGAAGGCCTACCGGGGCAGCAGGCCGATAGCCGACCGGGCCGCGTCCATGGTCCTGGCCGCCACTTCCCCGGCCCGGCGTGCGCCCTCGGCCAGGACGGCCCTGATGGCTCCGGGGTCGTCCGCCAGCGCCCGGTAGCGCTCCTGCAGTGGCATTACCGTCGCCAGCACGGCGTCGGCGGCATCGGACTTCAGCTTGCCGTAGCTTTCATAGCCGGCCGCGATCTCATCCGGCTGGCCGCCCCGCAGCGCGGCCAGGAGCTCCAACAGGTTGGAGACGCCGGGTTTGGTCTCGGGGTCCCAACGCACCGCGCCGGGGCCGGGAGGGTCGAGATCGGTGACCGCACGCTTCACCTTCCGCTCGATGACCTTGGGGTCGTCGAACAGAGAGATGAGACCGGCGTCCGACGCCGCCGACTTGGACATCTTGTGGACGGGGTCCTGCAGGTCCATGATGCGGGCCCCCCCGCCGGGGGGAGGTATGGCGGCGTCGGGGACCGTGAAGGTCAGCCCGTAATGGGCGTTCCAGCGCTGGGCCAGGTCTCTGGTGAGCTCGAGGTGCTGGCGCTGGTCGTCACCGACCGGGACGAGATCAGCCTGGTAAAGCAGGATGTCGGCGGCCATGAGGACCGGGTAGGCAAAAAGAGCGAGCCGGGCCGACTCTTCCCCGCCTCTGCCCGACTTGTCCTTGAACTGCGTCATCCGCGACATCTCGCCCATGCTGGCGGTGCACTCGAGCAGCCAGGCCAGCTCGGCGTGCTCATGGACGTGGCTCTGCACGAACAGGGTGCACCGGTCGGGGTCCAGCCCGGCCGCCATCAGCAGGGTCGCCATGTCGAGGGTGGCTCGGGAAAGTACGGCCGGGTCGCCGGGAACGGTGAGCGCGTGCAGGTCCACCACGCAGTAAAAAGCGTCGTAGCGGTCCTGGAAGTCGACCCACCAGCGCAGCGCGCCCAAGTAGTTGCCCAGGTGCACGGCACCGGTGGGCTGTATGCCGGAGAGGACAGCCTTGGTTGTCTTGGAGAGGACAGCCTTGGTCGTCTTGTCGGTCTGCGCACCGTTCACGACAAAGGAGGGTACCCGGCCTGAGCGGCCGGGCGCGGTCGGTGGCATCTCGGATGGCGCCGGGTATCCACTCCGGCGCCAGGGGCCCCCGGTAGGCTGGGCGCGGTGGGCTACCAGGTGAGCACGGCCGTTTTCGAGGGACCGTTCGACCTCCTGTTGCACCTCGTGACTCGGGACCAAGTCGACATATGGGAGCTCTCGCTTTCCTCGATCGTGGACGAGTACGTAGCCACTATCGAAGGCATGCAGGCTCTCGACCTGTCCGTGGCCACGGAGTTCCTCCTCACCGCGGCCGTGCTGTTGGAGCTCAAGGCGCGCCGTCTCCTACCGGGCCCGTCCGGCGATGACGGGGAAGACGAGCTGGCATTGTGGGAGGAGCGGGACCTGCTCCTCGCCCGCCTGCTCGAGTGCAAGACGTTCAAGGACGCATCGCTGGCTCTGTGCCGGCTGATGGACGCAGCCGACCTGTCGGTGCCCCGGCGGGCGGGCCTGGAGGAGCGCTTCGTGGGCCTGGCGCCAGACCTCCTGGAAGGCGTCACGGCCGGGCGACTGCGGGACGCCCTGACCAATCTGCTGGCACCCAAGCCCGCCCCCAGGGTCAACACCGATCACGTGGCCCCCATCAGGGCCAGCGTGGCCGACACGCTCGAGGAGCTGGTGGCGCGGTTGCCGATGGAGGGGCGGACTACTTTCAGGAGGCTCACGTCGGGCCTTGTCGAGCCTCTCGAAGTGATCGTGTACTTCCTGGCCCTGCTGGAGCTGTGCAAGCGGGGCGCCGTCGACCTGGAGCAGGCCGGCAAGTTGGGCGAGCTGCGGGTCAGCTGGCTGGGCGTGCCGGACGAGGGCGCCGTCGTCTATCTCGACGGCGCGGAGCGGGAAACGCCGCCGCTGGCCGCCGTGGCTGGTGCCCAGACGTCGGCCGTCGACGAGTACGAAGGCTAGGGGATAGGGGCAGGGCTATGGCTACAGCACCGGACGACAGCTCGGCCACCGGGCGGGGCGTCCCCGACGATCTCGGCCACCTGGACCACTTGGCCGACCGCTTCGGGGAGCAGCGCCGTGCCATCGAAGCTGTCCTTATGGTGGCCGACTCACCGGTCGAGCCGGGCATGCTGGCGCAATTGCTCGAGGTGCCACCAAGTCGGGTCGACGCCCTGTGCGACGAGCTCGCCCAGTCCTACCGTCGCGAACAACGCGGTTTCGTCCTGGCCCGGGTGGCGGGCGGCTACCGGTTCCAGAGCCATCCTGACTTGGCGCCGTACATCGAGCGCTTCGTGCTCGAGGGCCAGACGGCCCGGCTTTCCGCCGCCGCCCTCGAGACGCTGGCCATAGTGGCCTACAAGCAACCGATTTCCCGCGCCCAAGTGGCAGCCATCCGAGGCGTCAACGCCGACGCCGTCCTGCGGACCCTGGGCCATCGAGGCTACGTCTGCGAGGTGGGCCGCGACCCCGGGCCGGGGCAGGCGGTGCTGTACGGGACGAGCCCGCTGTTGCTCGAACGCCTGGGCCTGGACAAGATCGAAGACTTGCCGCCTCTGGGGGATTTCGTCCCCGGCCCGGAGATCATGGACGTTCTGGAGCAGGGTCTGCGGTCGGGCTGACCGGCACCGGGNNGGCACCGGGTTGGCCGGCACCGGGCTGACCGGCGGCCCGGGGGTGATCAGGGCGATCGTGGCGGCCGCATCCGCCTGGCGGCGACGCTTGTCGACGAAGTGCTGGCGGAACCACAGCGAACCACCGGCGAACAAAGCGAACAGCACGATCGTGGTGATAAGCGGAGCGTGCGACGGGCCCATTTCGGTCGCGTTGGGGCGTAGCAACACCTGGACGAGGATGAACAACGAGATGCCGAAGGTGGTCGCCCATGCCCCGTTGTGCCAGGCCTTCAATTTGTAGCCCGGGAACCCCTTCAGCGGGAAAAGGGAAATGACGGTGCTCACCAGGAGGAGCACGAACAACGAGGCGGCGAAGTCGTCGATGAGCACGATGCCGAAGAAACTGCCCGGTTTGGCCGCGTCATGGGTGACCCCGGCCCACGCCAACCATGCCAGGAGGCATACGCCGATGCGGGCCAGCGAGTCCAGGGCGATGACGTGGCCCTCCTCGTGGCGGGCCAGTTCATGGCTGAAGGTCACGCCGCAAACGACCCCGTACAGGTAGCCCGGGGCGAAGCCGCTGGCCCGGGAAATGACGACGCAGACACCTGCAATGGCAAGCCCGACCGGCAGCGCCTCCAATTTGTACGGGGCTCTGCGGCGGCCCCGGGCCCGGTGGTAGCCACGCGTTATGAGCCCGGAGACGATCACGCCGGCGAGAATGGCGACTACGATCGCCACGTAGCTGAGGACGGTCCGGAAATTGAGCCCGAAGTCGGGGCCCAGCAGGGCGGCGAACAGGGACCCGATGAGGAGCACGGCCGTGAAGTTGACCTGTTCGCGCTGCAGCCTCCTCTTGCGTTTGGAGCGCCCCGCCCGGTCGAGGCGGCTGAGAACGAGAGCCTTCGCCTTCCGGCAATCGGCGACGACGGCTCTTCTCATGTCGAGCGGGAGTACCAGGCCCGTCCATTTCTCCCACCAGGCGACGATGTCGACGTAGTTCTCCTCGAACGTCGAGTTGAACACGTTGGCCGGGAAGGTCAGGAACAATGCCAGCAACACGGTGATGAGGGCGTCGATGACATCCGAGCTCAAGGGGCGGAAGGCTTTGGAGGGCGAGGCCAGCGCCGCCCCGATCGAGCTCACCTCGGAGTTGGCGGCGGCGGTCCCCGGCGCTCCCGTCCTGATGTAGACGATGGCCGGACCGGCCAGGGTGGCGGCGTTCCACACTTGCACCGCCAGCAGGTCGCCGTTGTTGTTGACGAAACTCTCGCCGTAGTTGAGGTCGAAAGACTTCAGCGCGATCGAAGTGTTGGTCCATCTGGTAACGGTGCACGCCACAGTGTCGGGCGAACCGTCGATGGCGTCGGCCCGCCCCGAGCAGGCGTTCCACAACGACACGCCCGCTGGCGGGTGCAGTGCCATGACATCGCGGGCCTGGCCGGTGCTGGTGGCAGACGGAAAGATGCTGATCCTCAGGTCCTCGCTGTCGGCGGCGCGGAACGCGCCCCGGGCCCCGAAGCAGCTTCCCTGCACGGTGAACTCGGGGCGCGGACCGTCCCTAAACCGAACTTACTTGGCCTATGACG
>PMLI01000051.1 GCA_003158835.1 Acidimicrobiaceae bacterium | reverse complement strand
CGTCGTAACCCTGGCCGCGTCGTACCATTGTGCGGATGCCAGTTGCCCCCGGACCGGCCGCCACGGCTCTCTCCGCCTCCCGGTCGTTGCCGGAGGCAACCGTCAAACGCCTCCCGCTGTACCTCCAGGCTCTGGCGGAGGCCAACGACGACCGGATGGTCACCATCTCCTCGGATGAGCTCGCCGGTCGGGCCGGCGTCAACGCCGCCCAGGTGCGCAAAGACCTTTCCTACCTCGGGTCCTACGGGACGAGGGGCGTCGGCTATAACACCGAGTTGCTGCGCCAGCAGGTAAACCGCCAGCTCGGCCTCAACCGCGAGTACAACGTCGCCCTGGTGGGAGCGGGTAACCTCGGCCAGGCCCTCGGCCACTACCGCGGTTTCGCCCAGCGCGGCTTTCAGGTCGTGGCCGCCTTCGACACGGACCCCTCCCTGGTGGGGAGCCGGTTGGGCCGGGCCGAGGTTTATCCCCTGGCCGACCTGGAGCGCGTCGTCCGCCAGAAGCACATCACCATGGCCCTGATCGCCACCCCGGCGGCGGCGGCACAGGACGTCTTGGACAAGTTGGTGGACGCCGGCATCACCTCGGTGCTCAACTTCGCCCCGATTGTGCTGAACGTTGCGCCCCACGT
The DNA here is from genome assembly GCA_003158835.1 of Acidimicrobiaceae bacterium. Classification (GTDB taxonomy): domain Bacteria; phylum Actinomycetota; class Acidimicrobiia; order Acidimicrobiales; family Palsa-688; genus Fen-671. The sequence continues at coordinate 9,335 of PMLI01000051.1, read as the reverse complement.
CTGCATGCGCAAGGTCGACCTGGCCGTGGAGTTGCAAATCCTCGGCTACTACGAGCACGTGCGCGGGAGCCGGAGAGCCGAAGTCGCGACCCGAGCGTCGACCGCGTCCGGGCGCTGAGCGACCCCCGGGGGAACTGCCTTGCCCGTCGCGACCGCTGTCTACCCCGTGTCCCTCGTCCTCCAGGGCCGTCGCTGCCTGGTGGTAGGCGGGGGCAACATAGCCCGGCGCAAGGCGGTGGGGCTGATCGAGGCCGGGGCCAGCGTCCACGTGGTGGCGAAGGAGGTGCTGGCGCCCATGGGCGAGCTGGCGGGACTGGAGAGCCTGGAAGAACGCCCCTACCGCCGGGGAGAAGTGGCTGGTTACCGGCTGGCGGTGGCCGCCACCGGCGACCCGGGCGTCAACCGGTCCGTCTTCGAGGACGGCGAGGCGGCCGGCGTGTGGGTCAATTCCGCCGACGACCCTGCCTCCTGTTCTTTCATCCTCCCGGCCGTCGCCCGCCAGGGCCCGGTCAGCGTGGCGATTTCCACTTCCGGCTACAGCCCGGCGCTGGCTTCCTGGCTCAAGGGCCACGTTTCCGAGCACATGGGCCCAGAGCTGGCCGAGCTGGCCGAGATGCTGGCCGACACGCGCGCCCGGTGGCAAGCCTCGGGGCGCAGCACCGAGGAGGTTGACTGGCGGCGGGGTATCGATTGGGCCATGCTCGACCTCATCCGCTCGGGACGCCGGGCCGAAGCAAAGGAGCGCCTCGAGGCGTGTCTGTCGCAGTAGTCGGGATAAACCACCGGACGGTACCTCTCGAGGACCTCGAGCCCCTGATCGTGCCCATCGGCGCCGTACCCAAAGCTCTGGCCGATCTTTCGTCCCGTCCCCATCTCGACGAGGTGGTGGTCCTGTCCACGTGCATGCGGACGGAGGTGTACGCACTTGTCAACCGGTTCCACGGGGCCATGGCGGACATCAGGGAGTTCTTTGCCACCTGGAGCGGCAAGCCCCCCGAAGACTTCTCGGGGCACCTCTACACCTATTTCGACGAGGCCGCCCTCAACCACCTGTTCCGAGTGTCCGCCGGTCTGGACTCGGTCTCGGTCGGAGAGGCCGAAGTGCTGGGCCAGGTGCGCCAAGCCTGGGAGGTGGCACGCAACGAAGGTACGTGCGGGCCGGCCCTGAGCGCGGCCTTCCGCCACGCGCTCCAGGTGGGCAAGCGGGCCCGCTCCGAGACCGACATCTCCCGCGGGACGACCTCGCTGTCCTACGCCGCCGTCGAGATGGCGACCGCAGCCTTGGGCCCCCTCGAGGACAAGCAGGCTCTCGTGGTGGGGCTCGGCGAGGTGGGCGAGATGGCTGCTCGAGCCTTCGCGGGCGTGCCCGGCATGCGCCCGGTCGTCGTGGTCAACCGTAACCAGGCCCGCGCCGACCAGGTGGCGGCGGCCGTCGGGGGGCGGGCCGCGTCCTGGGCGGACCTGGTCAGCGCCGTGGCCGGAGCCGATGTCGTGGCTTGCTCCACTTCAGGACAGGCCACTCTCCTCGCCGCCGGCACGGTCAGCGACGCCCTGGCCGCGAGACCGCAACAACCCCTCTTGCTGGTCGACATGGCCGTGCCCCGGGACATCGACCCCGCCGCATCCGACCTACCCGGCGTCACCCTCCTGAACATGGACGATATCGGCCGGTTCGTCGCCGCCCGGGCGGCCGAGCGCCGGGCCGAGGTCCCGGCCGTCGAGCTGATCGTGGCCCAGGAGGTCGACCGGTTCAACAGTTCCCTGGCCGCCAGGTCGGTCGCCCCCCTGGTGAGCGCCCTGCATGACAGGGCGGAAGCAGCCCGGCGAGCCGAAATGGCCCGCTTCGCCCGCCGCCTCCACGGCCTGAGCCCGGAGCAGCTCGAGGCGGTGGAAGCGGTGACCAGGCGGGTGGTCGCCAAAGTCCTGCACGAGCCGACGGTCAATTTGAAAGACGCGGCCGGCACGGCCCGGGGCGACGCCATGGCCGACGCCTTCAGAGACCTTTTCGGCCTCGAAGCTTAAGTGCTACTGCGCCTGGCCACCCGGGGAAGCCCCCTGGCGCTGTGGCAGGCGGGCCACGTCGCCTCGTTGCTGGCGGCGGCTCACCCCGGCCTGGACGTTGAACTGGTGACGGTCACGACCACCGGCGACCGTCGCCCGGACGTACCGGTGTGGGAAATGGGAGGCCGGGGGGTTTTCGTGCACGAGGTGCAGGCGGCCGTGCTGGCCGGCCGGGCCGATGCGGCCGTCCACTCGGCCAAGGATCTCCAGCCCGTTCCTCACCCGGGACTGTGCCTGGTAGCCGTGCCGAGGCGCGGAGATCCCCGCGACGTCCTCGTCGGCGCGGCCCTGTCACAACTGCCCCGGGGCGCCACCGTCGCCACCGGGAGCCAGCGCCGGCGCGCCCAGTTGGCACACCTCCGGCCCGACCTCGAGTTCGTGGGCCTGCGGGGCAACATCGCCACCCGCCTGGCCCGGGTACCGCCGGGCGGGGCGGTGGTGACGGCCATGGCCGCTCTCACCCGCCTCGGGCTCGCTCCTGCGCTGATAGAGGTCCTGGGCGTGGATGTGATGGTCCCCCAAGTGGCCCAGGGAGCGTTGGCCGTCGAATGCCGCCTTGACGACGACACCAGCCTGGACCTGCTGAGACCGCTCGACGAACCCTGGTCCCGGCGCTGCGTGGATACCGAGCGGTCTTTCCTGGCCACCATCGGGGGGGCCTGCGACCTGCCCGTAGCCGGCCACGCCACCGGGACGCCGGACGGCTGGGTACGCCTGGAAGGCCTTCTCGCCGCTCCTGACGGGAGCGCCCTGGTCCGCCGCAGCGCCACCGGGCGGCCGGACGACGGCGTCGGCCTCGGCGCCGAAGTGGCCGAGATGGTCCTGGCGGCCGGTGGGCACGCTCTGCTGGCGACCCGGGGGGGCCGGGGTTGAAAGGTACGGTCTACCTGGTCGGGGCCGGCCCCGGTGATCCCGGCCTGCTCACCCGGCGGGGGGCCGAGCTCCTCGCCACCGCCGACGTGGTCGTCCACGACCGGCTCACCGACCCCACCTTGTTGTCGCTCGCCCCACCGGCGGCCGAGAGGATCGACGTCGGCAAACAACCCGACGACCGGGGCGACCAGGAGGCGATCAACGAGCTGCTCGTGGCCAGGGCCCGGGACGGCCTGAAGGTCGTACGCCTGAAGGGGGGCGACCCGTTCGTATTCGGGCGGGGCGGGGAGGAGGCACTGGCCTTGCAGGCGGCCGGCATCCCTTTCGAGGTTGTCCCCGGCGTGAGCGCCTCCATCGCCGTCCCCGCCCGCGCCGGGGTGCCGGTCACCCATCGCGGCGTGGTGACCTCCTTCACCGTCGTGGCTGGCCACAGCCGGTCCGTCGACACTGCTCCGACCTCGGGAGGCACCAATTGGGAAGCCCTGGCCGCGGTCGGGGGGACGATCGTGGTCCTGATGGGGGCCGCTCACCGCGGCCGGATCGCCGAGCGCCTGATGGCCGGGGGCATGAGCCCGTCGACGCCCGTGATGGCCGTGCAGTGGGGCACAGGCGCGCAGCAGGCGTCCGTCCGGACAACCCTGGCCGGGCTGGCGGCCGTGGCCGTGGGCCCGCCCGTGACCATTGTCATAGGCGAGGTGGCCGGCCTAGACCTGAGCTCCCCCGATAGGGCCCTGTCGGGTCAGACGGTGGTGGTGACCCGGGCGGCCCACCAGGCGTCGCCCTTGACGGAGAAGCTCCGCCTGATGGGAGCGCGCGTTCTCGAGGTCCCGACCATCGCCCTCGCTCCGCCCGCCGACGGCGGTCGCGCCCTGGCCGCGGCCGTGGAGAGACTGGCCGCAGGCGAGTACCCGTGGGCTGCCTTCACCTCCGCCAATGCCGTCGACTGTTTCTTCGAGCGAGCCCCTGACACGCGCGTGTTCGGAGGGACCAAGGTGGCTGCGGTGGGCCCCGGCACGGTGGCCGCTTTGCAGGCCTACCGCGTCGTGGCCGACCTGGTACCGGCCGATTACCGGGGCGAGGGACTGGCGGCTTGTTTCCCGCCTGCGCCGCGGCCCCCCGCCCCCCGGGCCGTGCTGCTGCCCCAGGCCGCAGGCGCCCGGCCCGAGCTGGGTGCCAGCCTGGCCCGACGGGGATGGGAGGTCGACGTCGTCGAGGCCTACCGGACGGTCCCCCAGACGGTGGAGCCGCCGTTGTTGGCCGCGGCGAGCCGGGCGGACGCCATTTGCTTCGCCTCTCCGTCAGCGGTGACGAGCTACCTCGACCAGGCCGGAGCGGCCCCGCTCCCGCCGGTAATCGCCTGCATCGGCCCGGTCACGGCGGCGACGGCTCGTTCTCGGGGACTGGCGGTGAACGCGCAAGCGCCGGAGCACACTCTGGACGGGTTGGTCGCCGCCCTTGTCAGCAGCCTGACGGGCCCGGGGCGACAGTCCCTGCCAGCCTCTGGGAACGACCCGGCCGGCCCCCAGGACTAACCCGCGCCACCCGACCGCCATCGAGCGCGACCACGCTGTCCACGTGCTGGGAAATGGCCTGGTCGTGGCTCACGACCAGCACCGACCGTTCCCCGGCGGCATCCAGCAGCTCCTGCAGCACCCGGTCGCCCGTGGCGCGGTCGAGGTGCGCGGTCGGCTCGTCCAGCAGCAGGACCGACGGCCCCGCTAGGAGCGCCCGGGCCAGGCCGAGGCGTTGCTGTTCGCCCGCGCTCATGGGCAGGCCGCCTGCCCCCAGCCGGGTGGCCAGCCCTCCCGGTAAGCCGTCGGACCAAGGTCCAAGCCCTACCCGGTCAAGGGCGGCAAGGCACTCGGGGCCGGTGGCGGAGGGCCGGGCCAGGCGCAGGTTGCCCGCCACGCTGGCCGCAAAGACGTGGGTTTCTTCGGGCACCCAGCCCGCCAGTGTGGCGATGCCCTCCCTGGTCATGGTCGAGACGTCGACACCGCCGAGGCGCGCTTGGCCGCGCCGGCACGCCACGAAGTGGAGAAGGGCGTGCACAGCGCTCGTCTTGCCCGAGCCGCTGGGGCCCACGAGGGCCACACGCTCTCCGTTCCCCACCGACAACGACACGCCCTGCAATATGAGCGTGCCGCCCGGAGCGGCCGTCTCGGCCCCCGCCAGCTCCGCCGATCCTGGTCCGGCGCCGGCGCTGAGGTCACGCTCCGGCTCCCGCACGGCCGGCTCCAGTCCTTCCAGATCCCTCAGCCGGGCCGAGGCGGCCCTCGCCGCGTTGTTAGCGGCGAAGACGCCCGGGAGGTTGGCGCACTGGTCCATCACGGCCAGAGCGGCAAAGACCACCACGGCCAGCATCACCCCGGACAAACGATGAGCGTCGGTGGCGGCGAGCCCGGTGCCGACGACAGCGACAACGGCGCCACCCGCCGCCAGGATCGTGGCGGAGCGGGCCAGCCCTCCGGCCAGGGCGCGTCGGGCCGAGGCAGCCGCGTCACGGCGGCGCACTTGCTCCAGGGCCTGCTCGACCAGGTCCTGGCGCCCGTAGGCGATCAGCTCCGGGGCCGAACGCACGGCCGCGACCACCGCGTTCGCCAACTCGGCCCGCTGAGCGGCGGCCCGTTGCTCGACCGGCCTCCCCCATCGGGCCAGCGCCGCGGCCACGGCGACGACGGCCAAGGCCCCGCCCAGCAGGACCACCCCCAGGACCGGGCTCATGAGGGCGGCGACGGCCGTCCCCAGGACGATGCTGGCACTCACGTCGACAGCCGCCGTCGTAGCCCTGGCATAGCCTTCGGCCACCGCCTCAGTGCCCGAGACAAAGCCGCTGAGCAGGCCGCCGGTCCCGTTGCCACCGATCGCCCCCGGGACCAAGGGCACGGCCACGTCGAAGAGGCGAAGGCGCAGCTTCCCCAGCAATCGGAGCGAAAGGCGGTGGACACCGATTCGTTCCACGTAACGGGCCAGGCCCCGCCCCAGGGAGAACGCCTGGACGGCTCCGATGGCGATACCCAGCGACAGCACCGGTGGCCGTTGCGAGGCGCGGGTGATAAGCCAGCCCGAGGTGGTCAGTAGGCCCACGCCGCACGCCGCGCTCAGCGCTCCCGTCCCGATGACCGGCGCCAGGCCGCGCTTTTGGCCGATGGGCCTCATGCCGGCGCCGCCGCCAGGAGGTCGGGGGAAGCGTCCACCAGCTCGCCCCCCCGGATCGTGACGGCCCGGTCCGCGGTCCGCAGCACCGCCGGGCGGTGCGAGACGATAAGCGCGCTACTTGTGCCCAGGGCCTGGCCTAGGCCCTGCAGGACATGGGCTTCGCTGTCCTGGTCGAGGTGAACGGTCGGCTCGTCCAGGAGGTAGAGCGAGCGGGGGCGCAGGAACACCCGCGCCAGGGCGATGCGCTGCAACTCGCCGGCCGAAACGGGCCGACCGCCGTCGCCCAGCCTGGTCGCCCAACCGTCCCCCATCCCGGCCATCAGATCCGGCGCGCCTGCCTGTGCCAGAGCCCGAAGGAGCTCGGCCTCGCCCGCCGCCGGGTTGGCCAGGCGCAGGTTGTCCGCCAGGCTGGCGGCGAGGAGCGTCGGGTGTTCGGGGAGGTAGGTAATGAGCCGGCGCCACGAGGCCAGGTCCAACCGGCGCAGATCTTCGCCCCCCACGGCCACTTCGCCCTCGACCGGGGAAGCGAAGCCGAGCAGGAGCGAGATCACCGTCGACTTGCCGACCCCGCTCGGGCCCACCAGGACAACCGTCTCGCCCGGTGAAATGTTGAGGCTGGCGCGGCGCAGCAGCGGGAGTTCCCGACCGGGAAGCTCGACGGTCACCGAACGCAGTTCCACCGCCGCCCGGCGCGGGTCGGGAGGCGCGGTCCTGGTCCCGGCCCCGGCCCTGGTCACCGGCCCTCGGCCCGCCGCTGCCGACCCGCCCGGAAGGGGCACACCGCCGGTCCGGCTCTGGCTGTCGGGCGCAGATCCGATTATCGCCAGCGCTCGGGCGGCGGCGGCCAGGCCCTCGGTACTCTCGTGGAACTCGGCACTGGCCCGACGCAGCGGCAGGAACACCTCGGGAGCGACGATCAGCACGGCCAGGGCGGCGGGCAGGGAGGCCTGTCCGCTCACAAGCCTCAGGCCCAGCGGCACGGCGATGAGGGCGACCGAGACCGACCCCAGCGTGTCCAGGACGAGGGCCGAAAGGAAGGCGACCCGCAGCACCCTCGTGCTCGACTGGCTCAAGGCTTCGTTGGTCTTCGCCATCCTGGCCCGCTGGTCCGCCGTCCGGCCGAACGCACGCAGGACCGGCAGCCCCTCGAACACGTCGGCGATCTGGCGGCCCAGGTCTTCCACCTGACGCCAGCGCTCCCTCGCCAGGGGCATGGTGGTCCGCCCGACCAGGGCCCCGAAGACGGGGAAGAGAGCGACGACAACGGCCATGATCAGGGCAGAGAGCCAGTCGAGCACTCCGACCGCCAACAGCAGGGCCAGAGGGGCGGCGACCGCCAGCACCAGGTCCGGCAGGCACCGGCCCACATAGACGTCCAAAGCGTCGAGGCCCCGGCCCGCCAGCGTGGCGATGTCCCCGGGCCCGCCCGGGGGCCCAACCCCGGGCTCCTTCGGGAGGCGGGGGCCCCAGCCCCGTCCCCGGCCGTCGTCCCCGGGCCCCGCGCCGCCCGTCGGAGCTTGCCCCAGCGCGGCAGTCACCAGCCGGGAGCGGAGCACGGCGACGGCCCGGGAGGCGGAGGCGGCGGCCAGGATCTCGCCTACGAGCGCCACCCCGGCCCGGACGCAGACGCCGACGCCGAACAGGACCATCCACCGGCCCCGGCCGCCGGCCGCGGCTCCGGGCATGGCACCGGCAAGCAGGTGGGCCAGGGCTACGGCCTGGACGGCAACCCCGGCCGTGGCCAGCAGGCCGACCATTACCGATGCCGCCACGCTCACCTTCAGGCCGGGCAGCTGTTTGATCAGCCGCCGGTCGATCGGCCCCGAAGGGCGGGCGGCACCAGGCGTGGTGGCGTCAGGCACTGCCGACGGCCGGTTTGGCCGTCGCCACCGACGCTGGCGCGCCGGCGGTGGGGACCGTAGGCGAGCTCTCCGGGCGGGTCAGGCGCTGGCGGAAGACCCAGTACGTCCAGCCTTGGTAGGCGAGCACGAAAGGCGTGAATATGGCCGCCACCACCGTCATCACCAACAAGGTGTTGTGCTGGGAGGCGGCGGCGGCAATGGTCAGGCCGTTGGCCGCCCGGTTGCTGGCCGGCAGGACGGCCGGGAACATGCGGGAGAACACGGCCCCCATCACCATCAGGATGGCCGCGCCTGTGGCCAGGAAGGACCACCCTTCGCGCCCCCGGGCGATGAGAAGTGTCGACAGCACCACCGCCACAATGGCGATGACCCCCAGGACCAGGGGCAAGGCACCGGGCACCGAGCCCGCCACGGCCGGTCGGCCGGCCGCTGCCACCCAGACGACCACCGCCGCCACCAGGACGCTGGCCGCCAGGCCCGAGAGCACCGCGGCCCGCTGGGCGCGGGCCGAAAGAGCGCCGGTCGTCTTGAGGCTGAGGAACACCGAGCCGTGCAACGCGAACAGAGCCAGGCTGGCCAGACCGCCAGCCAGAGCGATGGGGTGGAGCAACCCGATCAAACCCCCGTAGTAGCGGCCGTCGGGGCTCAGCGGCACCCCGTGCACCAGGTCGGTGAAGGCCGCCCCCCACACGATGGCCGGGACCAGGCTGCCACCGAAGTTCGCCCACTCCCAGGCCCGTCGCCACGTCGGGTTGTCAACCTTGGCCCGGAACTCGAACGAGACGCCTCGCACGATCAACGCCAGCAAGATGAGGAAGAGAGCCAGGTAGAACCCGTTGAAGAGGCGGGCGTACCACAGGGGAAAGGCGGCGAAAGTGGCGCCCCCCGCCGTCAGCAGCCATACCTCGTTGCCGTCCCAGACCGGTCCGATGGTGTTTAGGCACATCCGGCGCTCCGTCTCGTCCGCGGCGACGAACGGGGCCACTATGCAGACCCCGAAGTCGAAGCCTTCGAGGAACAGGTAGCCCGCCCATAACAAGCCGATCAGGGCGAACCAGGTTGTGTTGAGGTCAGCAAAGGGTGCCATCGTCGTCCCTTGTCTCAATAACCGGGCATCTCAATAAACCGGGGATCTCAGTAGCGGGGATCTCAGTAGCGGGCATCTCAATAAACCAGGCCCGCCAACTCGGCCCCTTCGGCTTCCTCGCTGGCGTCGTCGAGGCCGAGGCGGGCCGCCCGCACCAGCAGCCAGGCGTCGACCGCCCCGATGACCGTGTACACCAGGACAAAGGCGATGAACGTGAGCGCGATGTCGGCGGTGGTGACCGTCGACACCCCCTTGACGGTTGTCATCAACCCGTACACGATCCACGGCTGGCGACC
>PMLI01000046.1 GCA_003158835.1 Acidimicrobiaceae bacterium | reverse complement strand
GCCTTCATCGAGGACTACGACATCGCCGTGGCCCGCACCCTGCTGCAGGGCTGCGACGTCTGGCTCAACAACCCGCGCCGCCCCATGGAGGCCAGCGGGACCAGCGGTCAGAAGGCGGCCCTTAACGGGGCGCTCAATCTCTCCGTGCTCGATGGCTGGTGGGACGAGGGCTGGCTGNNTCGAGCGCCAGGTCGTGCCCCTGTACTACGACCGCGGCGGGGACCGCTTCCCCCGTCAATGGGTGGCCCGGATCAAAGACTCGCTCAGCTCGCTCGGGCCCCGCGTGCAGGCGTCGCGGATGGTGCGCGATTACACGAGGCAGATGTACGAACCGATGGCCAAGCGGGCCGACGTCCTCACAGCCAGCAACTTCGCCCGGGCGAAGGCTCTGGCGGCCTGGAAGGCACGCCTGTTCGAGGCATGGGAGAAGGTGGCCGTGCTGTCCGTCGACGTCGATTCGATGGCTCTGGTGACTGACCTGGGCGCGACGCGCCAGGCCACGGCCGAGGTTTCCCTCGGCGACCTGGAGCCGTCCGAGGTGGCCGTGGAACTGTTGCACGGGCCGGTGCGGGGCGCCGACGAGATCGAGGNNACGACCGTCTGGCGGGGCAGCTTCGTCTGCGACGTCGCCGGGCGCCACGGCTTCACCGTCCGCGTCGTGCCCTCGCACCCGGATCTCCCTGTGCCCGTAGAAATGGGCTGCGTGGCCTGGGCCGGCTCCGCAATCCCTTAGTCAGGACCGGCTGGTAGTCAGACCGGCTGGCCGTTCCTGAGGCACCCACACCCGCCTGAGGCACCCCACANNGGCCGACGTCGAGCGGCTGATCGATCTGGCCAGCACCCTGATCGCAGTCGGTACCGCCAACCCGCCGGGCAATGAGGCCGCGCTGGCCGGCCCCCTGCGGGACGCCCTGGCGCCCTGGGGCCCGGACTGGACCGAAGTTGAACCCGCCCCGGGACGGCTCTCTTTGATGGCGCGCATACCCCGTCCGAAAGGTCCCGGCGCCGGGGTACGGCCCACCCTGATCGTGAACGGCCACACCGACGTGGTCCCGGCCGTGGCCGAACGCTGGTCCCGCGACCCCTTCCACCCCGCGCTCGTCGACGGCCGGCTCTATGGACGGGGTAGCGCGGACATGAAAGGGGGCCTCGCCGCCGCCATTTGTGCCCTCGCCACTTTGGAGTCGGCCGGCTACGAACCGGCCTGTGACCTCGTCTTCCAATTCGTGGCAGACGAAGAACGGGGCGGGGCCCTGGGCACCCGCGCCCTCTCGGAGTCCGGTCTCATACAAGGTGACGCCTGCCTGGTGCCCGAACCTACGTCGCTGGCCGTTTGCGTCGCCGAACGGGGGCTGTTGCAGGGAGAGATCCTCATCAAAGGACGGCCGGCCCATGGCAGCCGGCCCCGCGAAGGCGTCTCGGCCGTCGAGCTCGGGGCGCAGATCGCCCTCGCCCTGCACGCCGCCGATTTCGGAGGCCCGGAGCATTCGCTCCTGGGCAAGCCGACGGCCAACGTCGGCACCTTCCACGGCGGGAGCGCGCTCAACGTCGTCGCCGAGCAGGCCCGGGTCGGCTTCGACCGCCGTCTGCTGCCCGGGATGGGCTTGAGGGAAGCGATCGACGGCCTGCGCCGGCAAGTGGAGAGCGCCGGGCTGGGCACCGTCGACTACGAGATCGATGTACAGGACTTCGGCGAGGGCAGCGAGATGAGCGCCGAACACCCGTTCGCCGAACTCGTCAGGCGGTGCATTTCGGCTGTGACCGGTACGGCGACACCCACCATAGGGATGACTTTCACCACCGACGCCAGGTTCGTCCGCAACCAGGGAGGCATCCCCGCTGTGGTCTGCGGCCCCGGCGACATAGCCCAGGCTCACGGCATCGACGAGTGGGTCGCCGTCAGCCAGCTCGTCGCCGCCACGGCTGCGTACGCCGGGCTCTACCGCTCCTTCGGCACCGGGTCACCTTGAACCTCTGAGGTGCCCCGGAGCGGCCTGCGGGGACACCGGAGTGGGCCCTCACCGTGGAAGGGCCATGGCCCGGCCCGCCAGCCAGCCCGCTACCGCTTCGGCCGCCTCCCCGTCCCGGCCGCGCAGCCCATGGTCCCCGCCCTTGAGCCAGCGGACCGTGACCCGGCCGGGGATGGCGGCCACCGCCGCCTCCATTTCGGGTGGGGCGGCAAAGGCGTCCGACGTGCCGGACACGAAGAGGCAAGGCACGTCGAGGCGCTCGAAGTGCTCTGTGCGCGGTCGGTCGGGTCGGCCCGGGGGGTGCAACGGGTAGCTGACCAGCACGAGGCCGGCCGCAGGCATCCCGGCGGCAACGGCCATGGAGCAAATGCGCCCGCCCATGGACCGGCCACCCACGAAGATCCGTTCCGGCGCCAGGCCGACCTCTTGAGCCAGCGACCCTGCCTCCTTGACCACGCTGGCCACTAAGACGGCGGGCCGGTCCGGAGCGCGCCGCCCGGCCAGCCGGTAGGGAAAATCGATCCGGCGGACAGTGGCACCCATCGCGCTTACGGCCCTGTCAATGGCGACCAACCCGGCTTGGTCCCGATCGGCAGACGCTCCCGGCGCCAGCACCAGGCCCCAGCGGCCCAAATCTCAGACCATCTCGTGCAGCATCTCGGCCAGCAACGCCGCCTCTCTGGAAATCTCTTCGTTCCGGGCCTGGTTGTCTAGCGCCGCCACCACGGCGTGGCCTTGGCTACGGACGCGCCACCAGTACGAGTCGTCCACGCCTACCGGCGTCGGCAGCTCGACCGCGCCCACGGCTTCGAGGAAAGCGTTCCGGCGCTCTTCGTTGCCCGGGTCGTTGGCCAGGCGGTCCACCGAACCGAAAAGCTCCTCGATGGAACGGTAGCGAGCTTCGTCATCGTCGTCCAGGGCCCCGTGGACCTGCTCGAACAGCCCGTCGACCTCAACCTCGTGCTCTTCGGCCACGGTGAGGTCGGCCCCGTCCCAGCCGTACGCGATACCCGCCCCCTCGAGCAACATGGATAGCTCTACTCTCTGCTCGGGGAGCCATTCGGCCAGCTCGTAGACCAGCTCGCCGGTGTCCTCTTCCTCCTCTGTCTCTTCGTCGGTCTCGTCATCGAACAGCGCTCCCTCCGGCCCGGCGTCACCGCTCGGGCCCGAACCTGCGCCGGGGCCGGCGGCCATGTCCGCGCCGACCTCGGACGAGGCGGTTGCCGCCAGGCCGGTTGTTGCCAAGCCGGTTGTTGCCAAGCCTGTTGTTGGCGGCCCACCGACGCCTTCGGTGGTCGGCACGGCACCGGCGGCCGCTCCCGGGGCACCCTCCTCCTCAGCGAGCGGCATGGAGGCATGGAGGGTCGCGCCCCCGCCCATCTCCCCTCCTGGGGTGACCTCGGACCGTGGCAGGGAGACGGCTCTGCCCTTCTCCTTGGCCCCGGCCTCGAGCCGCGCCCTGGCCCGCTCGTACTCCGCTCCCACTTCGGCCGCGCCCGCTCCGGGAGCGATCAGGCGGCACAGCACGTCGGCCTGGTGGCGGATCTCGTCCTCCAGAGCCTCGTCCGCCCCGAGCGCACCGAGTAGGCGGCGCGTGACCCGGCCCACGGCGGCAAGTTGATCTTCGTCCAGGTCGGGAAGGTGGTCGACCGCGAACACGGCTGCCGAAGACTCCCCCAGGGCCACGTCTGCCTGCATGTCGGTAGGATCGGCGCGCAACACCTTGGCGGCGTCGTAAAGGTCCAGGGCGACGTTTTCACCCGTGACGGTGGCGGCCCCATCCCCCTCGTCTTCGTAGTCGTCATCGTCGTACGCCAGGGCGCCTGTCACCTGGGCCACGATCTTGTCGACCCCGGCTTCGTCGACGGCCAGGATGACGAGCTCCTCCTCTTCGAAGCGGTGACGTACCCCGGCCGAAATAAGGACCTGGATGAGACGCCCCCGGGTTTCGTCGTCCCACTGGTCAAGCCGGTAACCGACCTCTTCGTCCTCGGGACCGGAGTCAAGCTCCGGCAAAGGCGAGGACAGCAGCCGCTCACCGCAGCTGTGGCACCGGCCCTGGCTGTTGACCTCGTACCCACACCTGGGGCAGTACCAGACCTTGGCGCTCACGGGGCCCCTGCCCGTGCTCTTTTGGGCAGTACGGGCGCATCTCGGCCCGAACCGCGTTCAGACGCGCCCGGTGGGGTCCCCGTGCCGGCGGCAACCTTCATCTCCTCGTGGTACTCCTCTTCGACGTTGACAGCCCATACGTCATGGGACGCGCCCATGAGGTTCTCGACCGTCAGCATGGCCGTGTACATGGAATGGTCCTGGTTGTTGTAACGGTGCATCCCGTTGCGACCAACAGGATAAACATTGGGCGCGCTGGCCTCCAACCACGTACGCAGTGTCTGCACGTTGGCCTTGTAGTCGGCGTCGTAATAGGGGTAGGCCTTCGGCATGCGCACCACATAACCGGCCTCGACCGTGGCCGGGTCGACCAGCCCGAGGATCCCGATTTCGCGCTTGCCCATTTCGACCAGGTCGTGGTCGGCCATGGACCAGATCTCGTCGCCCTCGAAGACGAAGTACTCGAGGCCCAGGCAGGTGCGGCCGTCTTTCACCATGTAAGGCGACCACCGCCCGAAGTT
>PMLI01000542.1 GCA_003158835.1 Acidimicrobiaceae bacterium | reverse complement strand
GCCACAGCGTCAGGGTCCAGGGCACATTTGGCCAAAAGTCCCAAAGACGATCTCAGGTACACGCCGGTCGATCGCACTGACTGCTGTCCGAGTATGTCGGCGATCTCCTCGAGCGGCGTGCCGCCCTCCTAACTGGTAATAAGCGATGTTCGAAGTGTGTCGAATAGCCATGTTCGCATGGCTGCTTGCCAAGCTATTCGTCACGGTCCGCGATCAGCGGGCTACCTGCCTGCTCGCACCGTCGGGTGGTGTTGAGAGATGAACGACAGTTGTCCGGGAAGGCGTGGAGGCTTCGAGGTCATCGAGCTCGTGAACGGTCAGACAGAGCTTGCTCCTTCTGGCAAATGGCACAACGCCTGCTGGCTTTCTGCCACCAACGGCCCCCTGGGGGGCCGGCGGTAGTGGGGGGGAGGTAGCCGTGGCGCTCTCAGTCGCCGATGTCGTCAGCGGGCGTGGGGTGTGGGGTCAGGTCGCGGTCGGGGTTCATAACGAGCTCGGCTGCATAAGTGGTCCAGTCCGACCCAGCGGCTTGGGACCAGTAGACCGCGGTGGTCGCCCGGATCCCGAGCAGGTCCGCGAGCACGGCGGCCGGGAGCTGGCCGGCAAGGTGGACGAGCGCCCGGCGCCGTCCCGGCATCGTGGCGACACCGAGGCGACGGAGCCGCCCGCCGAGGTAGGCGGCGTTTAGGGGCTGGCCGGGGTCAAGACCAGGGAACAGCCAGGGGCTCGGCCTGACCGGGACGACGCCGACCTTTGGGCGCCGAGAGCGAGCCAAGGCCTTGAGCAGGTTGGCGAGAGGTTCGGGGACCTCGATGGAGGTTGGGCCGAGGTGCAGGCGGAGGGCATCCTCCTGCTCGTCGAGCTGGTCGCGCCGAAGCGTAACGATGCGGGAGATCTGCTGGCCGTAGAGGAGCACGAGGCAGCCCGCCACCCGGTCGGCCACCTCGAGGCTGTCGTCGTGGAGCAACCGCCTCACGACCTCGAAACGGGCATCGTCGTCCATGGCCAGGCCCTCGTTGCTGCGGCGGCTCCCGACGACGAGGCGGCCGCAAAGTTTTCGCCCCATTGCCCAGTCGATGAAGTCGGCCACCTCGGGCGCTGACGGCGGACCGGTGCTGAGCCAGGTGTCCATGTCTGCCTGGGCCGCCCCCCGAAGGTCCGTCCCCTGCTCGTCGAGGAAGCTGAGGAAGGCCATGGCCGCGTTGAGGCACGTCTTGGCGCGAGCAGTGCGAGTAGGGGGACGGCGGGCGACCTCGGCCCGTTGGCGGGCCCGGCGTAGCACCCGCCAGGTGGCATAGGAGCGCAGGGCCTGGCGGTGCTGGGGAGCTACGGAACTGAGCCGGGCGGCCACCCAGGCCTCGAGCCGGGCCAGGGCGTCGTCGCGTTCTGGGAGGGCGCCGTGGGCTACGAGCACGTGGCGCAAGTAGTTGGCGGCCCGAGGACGGGGGTGGTGGTCCAGGGCCTCGTGGGTGAGGGCCAAGGCCCCCGAAGCGACGTCGGCCAAGATGCCGGCAGAGACCCCCGAGCGCAGCCAGTTGTGGGCGCTGTAGGGCTGGGGGGCGCCGACCAGGGCGTCGCGCACCGAACTGAGCGGCCCGGGGCCGTCCCCGAGCACTTCCCGGGCCCGCTCCGCCAGCGCGCAGCGTACGCAAAGACCGTTCTTATATGGGCGTTCTTCGGCGCCGCAGGCGGCACAGTTGGCCAGGCCGGGGGCCCCGGCACAGCTGGCGCAGTGGGTGGCGCCAGGGCCCGGTGGCCACACCAGGCGCCGTTCGACCGAGCAAGCGGCGCAGCAGCCCCGTCGTCCCCTGGCAGCCCGGTAGCACGGTTCGCACACCGGCCCCTCGGGCCAGTGGGCACACGGCGGCTTCAGCTCTCCGCAGTGAGCACAGGCCAGCTGGCGCCGCGGCGAGCACGATATGCAAATAGGCCTGCCCTCGGCCAGGAAATTGCACGGCCGCTGCCGGCCGCAGGACAGGCATTTCGCCACCGGGCCCTTGTAGCAGCGGTCGCACAGGTCCCCCTGGCCGTCCCGGGCGCGTAGCGCCACCACCCTGGTCCGCCCACAACGGGCGCAGGGGCGCTTGGGCCGGGGCGCGCAGCAGGCACAGAGCGGCTGTCCTTGTCCGTCCCGGCCGGCAACCGGTTTTACGACCCCGCAGGAAGCACAAACGCAGGCGAGCTGGCGGCTCCGGCAGCGGGCGCACACACCGCCCTCGGCTGAGGCGGTGAGGGGACAGCTGGTCCGGCCACAGCGCGCACAGGTGGGCTCTGGCAAGGCCGACCCACGTCGGCGCAGTTCGTTGACGAGCTTGCCGGCCGCTGGAGGCGCGCCGGCCAGGAGCGCACCGGCGCCGCCTGAGAGCGCTTGGCCGAGCGAGCGGAGCACCGCCGGGTGGACAGCGACGGCGTCGAGCGCTGCAGCGACCTGGTCGGCCGCCATGGTGGGGTCGGCCTCTCTCACCCGGGCGATGACCAGCTCCCTGGTGACCGAGGACCTGGTCAGGCTCACCGTCCGGCGTCGGGGGCGACCCTGGCCCGGCGAGGCTTCACGACCGAAGCTGCAGCCCGGGGCGACGCCACCTTGGCGACGGCGGGCTTGGCCTCGGCCCGCACGGGCTCCACCAGTTCTCCCGGCCCGCACCCCAAGATGTCGCAAAGAGCAGCCAGCACGGACAGGTTCAGGCGTTCGGGGACCTTGGCCACCAGCCTGTAGACCTGCTCACGGGAGAGCACCACGCCCCGCTCGGCCAAAAGCGGCACCAGCTCGGTGGTCTGGAACATCCCCCGCTCGGCCATCCTCACCCGCAGGTGCCAGCGGTAGGAGACCTTCGGGACCGCTCGGGCCGGGCTCATGAGCCGGCCTCTTGGCCGAAGGCACGCTCCAGCACCCGGCGCAACATCCGGTTGGCGTGGTCGGCGCCGACGGTCGTGTACACGGCGGTGGTCGAGGCGAACGAGTGGCCGAGCTGGTGTTGGAGGAACAGCGGGTCGGCCCCGTCTTCGGCCAGGTGAGAGGTATAGCTGTGGCGAAGGCAGTGCACGGACAGTTCAGCCGGGAGGTGGGCGTCGGCCCGCCACTGGGCGAAGCGCTCGTCAATTCGCCGGGGCGAGATACGCTCGCCCCTCTCGGTGAGCCACAGGGCCGGGCCCCGGGCCGGCTCCCCATGGAGAGGGCGTACCTCGGCCAAGTACTGGCTGAGGACCTCGACCGCCCAGGGCATGACCGAGGCCACGACGCGCCTGCGGGGCGGGCTGCCCCGCATGGCCTTGCCGAAACGCACCTGGCAGGTCCCAAAACGCCCGAGCTCGGGCGCTGCCGGGTTTGGCCCGAAGTCAGCCACGTCCAGCATCGCCGCCTCTCGGCGCCGCAGGCCCCAGGCATAGGTCACTTTGAAAAGCGTGGCATCCCTGAAGGCGGCGAGCCAGCCTTTGCGGGGAGAGCCGGCAGCTTCTTCGACCGCAGCGTCGGCGGTGTCGAACAGCGCCTGCAGCTCGGCCCGGGTGAGCGGACGGCGTTCTGGGCGTCCCTCGTTCTCGTCCACGTGGACGGCGGTGTTGTAATCGTGGCAGATCTGTGTTGGGACGGTCCCGACCAGGCGCTCGCACTGCTCTGCCCAGCCGTAGTGAGGGTCGCACAAGTACGCGAGGAACAGCGCCAGCGACCCTTCATAGTTGCGTACAGTCGAGTGGGCCCAGCGCCCCTGGGCGACCCAGGAGCCGAGCTGGCCAGCGCGCCATTCCCACGGCCAGGCCCCGGTGAACTCGGCAAAACGGCGCACCACCCTGACCCGTTGGCGCGTGATCGTCGCCGACAGGCGCCGGGCCGAATGCTGGCGGCACCAGCCCTCGATCATCGCGTCGAACAACGCCGGCTCGGGGTGCAGTGGCGACGCCGTCCCGACCAACGTCAACGCGGCCGAACCAGCCGGTCTCCGTGCCATCTCCCCCCTGTCTCTTGACGCTACAAAGTGGCATCAAACCCAACAGCAATTGACGCAACAGTGTTGCACCAGATGAGCAGGAGGTGGTGGATCTGCCTCTGAGCTGCTAGTTCCCAGTGACCTCAGGCGCCAACACCAACAGCGTCATGGCCAATTTCCCTTGCAGCACCTTGATCGCGGACCGTGCCGAATGATGCATCAAACGGAACATCGCTCATTTCGGCCAATGTCATCGCCACGTGCCTGAGGTCGTGGAACCGGTAATTGAGGCCAGTGGCCCTGAGCGCCGGCAGCCACACCCGTTGGCGGAAGTTATGTCGCTGAAGGTAATCCCCTTCGGGTGCGGAGAAGAGGAGCGCCGCGGGTTCAGCGCCGATGCTGGCGAGGTGCTCTTCGATGAAAGGGACGATGGCCGGGGGGATGGCCACGGTGCGGCGGCTGGATTCGGTCTTGGGAGGCCCGACGAACCGCTCACCCCCGACCAGCTCCGTCACCGTCTCGGCTACCCGAACCTCTCTGTGGAGCAGGTCGATGCGATCACGCCGGAGCGCAGCCAGCTCTCCGAAGCGGAGGCCGCACCCGGCGGCGAGCCAGATCATCGCCCGGTAGCGAGTGTCGACGGCTCCAGCGAGGCTGCGAACCTCGGCCGCGGTGGGGATGGCTTGCTCGTGGACGCGCTCCCGGGACGCGCCCTTGACAGCGGCGGGCGACTTGACGAGATAGCCGTCAGCGACAGCGGTGGCGATGATTTGGCGCAGTAGCCGGTAGCACTTGGGCGCCGTGCCGGGGACCTTGGCCGTGAGCGCACGGTGCCAGGCAACGACCTCCGGGTTGACGATCGCCGACAGCGCCTTCCCGCCAAACGTCGGTTCGATGTGGGCCCGCAGCAGGTACGCGTACAGTTCGCGCGTGCGCGGGCGGAGGTGCACTTGCTTGTCGAACCAGGCCTTGGCGTACTCGCCGAAGGTGACCTTCCCCCTTGCGGGTACCGCCCAAGAGCCCTGGACGATGTCCGCTTCGTGCGTAGCCAGCCAGGCCTGCGCGTCGGTCTTGGTCTTGAAGGTCTCAGGGGCTACGTGCCGGCACCCGTCATGCCAATAGCCGGCTTGGTAACGCCCGGATGGGAGCTTCCGGACGCTCCCGAAATGACGACGTCCCACGCGCGATATTCTAGGAGATCGCGCACGTAGCGCGCACGACTCGGCTAACTCATTCGTTGCTCGCTCCGCCTTACCACCCCTGACCTGCTTGTTTCTGGTGGAGACGATGGGACTCGAACCCACGACCCCCTGCGTGCAAAGCAGGTGCTCTAGCCACTGAGCTACGTCCCCGGGAGCATGTAGAAAACTTGGTGGAAAACCCGGTGTAAAACCGGACGACAAGCCGAACTCGGTCGTGACGGCCGTTTTGGTCCCGCTCGTCGTCCCCTTTGAGCTTATCTCAGCGCCACTGCAGGCCTACCGGGGCTTGGTCGGGGGTGGGGCTGCCTAAGTCGGCCGCCTCAACTTCCTGGTCAGGCCGCCTGTGGTCCCTGCTCCGAGACCCGAGCGAGACGGGAGCGGCGGCGGGCCACGGCGTTGACGACGAGGCCGTAGCCGAGCCAGTCGAGCAGATGGCGCTGGGCCCCCATGGAATGCGCCCGTCCGAGCCAGAGGCTGTCATCGAGCATGCGGTTCTGAGCTTCGGCGTCGTTGCGCCGCCCATAGAGCTCTTTGTAGTCAGGGTCGGTAGGCGGGATGGACCGGAGCCGCTCGGCCCGGTTGAGCTTGCGCAGCTTGTCGTCGTCGGTGTCAATGACCGGCTCCCGGAAAGTACCGCCGTCGGGGGCCTGCCACAGGTTGTACATCCGCCACGTGCCGTCGGAGTTCTTGCGGCGCTCGGTCTTGAGCCGCTTAGCCGGTAGGAGGACCACGTTCCCCAAACTGTCGACCTCGAGTATGTGAGCGGCGCCCTGGAGCCCGTAGAGCTGGGTTTCGTAGGTCGTGCCGTCGGGGCGGGTAACGCTCACGGCGCCGACCCGTGAAGGTTTGTAGACAGCGGCCTTGTCGGTGGTGTGGCCGCCGAGGCCCGGGGTGACGGGACTGATGAGGTGGATACCCAGCGCCCGGCCGAGCTGGCTGGCATGGGTGCCACGGCCAGCGCCGTCCCAGACCAGGCCCTGTAGGCCCGGGAGCCGGGGGGCCATGTGGGCCAGCGAGGCGAGGGCGAAACCCATCTCGTCCTTGGGGCAGTGGTCGAAGTCGAGCAGTACTCGTCCGTGGGGGTCGGCGCTCCGGCCCATCACGAAGCAGGTCTTCAGGCCCCGGACTTGCTTGCCTCGTTTCGTCGGGCGCTCGGGCTTGGTGCCGTCTACGGACCTCGTCCCTCGGCTTTGGGGCTCTTCGTCCCCGCCCACGATGTACCAGGCGGCGTCGGGGTCGGCCCGGCGAAGCTTCACCTCCCCGGTGCGCCGGTCTACCCAGGTCTCGCCCGGGGCGTACTTGGACAAGGGCTTTACCACCTTGCCGTCGCCGTAGATGATTCGAGTACGGTCGGGGTGGGTGAACGACCCCGGGCCATCGGGGTTGAACAAGCCGATCTCGAGCGCCGTGGCCACCGCGGCGTCCCGGAAGCTCTCCCGCATCTTGGCCCAGGCCTTCTCGCCCACCAGGCGCTTGGCGTACTGCCAGTGGTGGCGCTGGGGCGGGGCCACCGGCAGTGGCGGCTCGTCGGGGTAGAGAGCCGAGAACCGTTCGCGCAGCTTCGGCCAGAAGAGCGGCAGGTTCGTTTCGGTCCGCCGGGCACTGGTGAACACCGTGCACAGCCCATCAAAAAGGACCAGGGCTCAGCCCGGGTACTGCCGGGGACGCTCGCCGACCTGGACCGGAGGGCCCGGGATGGCGGCCGCGCACTCCCACAGCGCCTCGTACTCGAGGAGCGACTCCATCGCCTCCCATATGGAGACCGGCGCGGCGGTTGCGGACAGGGCTCAGGCCTCCTGGCTCTGCCAGTCCTCGCCAACGAGCAGGAACGTCCTGTCGACCGAGCGCATGCCCAGCCGGCGGGCCACCTGTTCGATCGGCTCGCCCCGCTCCCGCATGCTCCGGCCCAACCACGCCCGGACGGACTCGGTGGTGACATCGCTCTCCCGGTCCAGCCCGGCCTGGGTGTAGATCCGCCTAACCGTGCCCGCCAGAGTTGAGCGTCTTCCGGTAGCGCCCTCCCCGCCATAGACGATGGGAACGCCGGGCGCGGACGCCGCCGCTCCGAGGAGACGCTCGAGTTGGGCCGCTCCCCAGTCAGCGAGCGGAACGACGCGCCGCGCGGTGCGGGGTGACCCTCGCAGGAGCACGAGCCCCTTGTCCAGGTCGACATCGCTAACCAGGATGCGGGGTAGCTCGGTCATCGTCGCCCCGGCCTCCGCCAACGCCCACACCGCCGGGTACCGCGCTGACGTGAAGTCGGACCGCGACGCCCACCGGCACTCG
>PMLI01000136.1 GCA_003158835.1 Acidimicrobiaceae bacterium | reverse complement strand
GCCGAGCTCAGGACGCCGGCCACGCCCCGGGACCTGCTTGGTGCCGCGCAGCGGGCGGAGGTGGCGGCCGGCAGGACCAGGGAGGCCCGCTGGGGCCCGCGCACCCTTGATGTGGACATCCTGCTCGTGGGCGAGCTCGTCGTCGATGAGGCCGACCTGCAAGTGCCTCACCCGAGGATGTGGGAGCGGGGCTTCGTGCTGGTCCCCCTNNGCCTCACCCGGAGATGCATCGGCGGGGCTTCGTGCTGGTCCCCCTGGCCGACCTCGCCCCCGAGCTGGTGGCTGGCCGGCTCACCGACGACATGAGGGGCGGTACGGCCCGGGCCAGTACCATCTGAGCGAAGTGATAGTCACCGAGAACGCCGCAGAGCTGCGTGCCTTTCTGGACGAGGCGCGCCTAGACGGTAAGTCGGTTGGCCTCCACCCGACGATGGGCTCCCTACACGGCGGGCATTCTGCCAATATCCGCAAGGCGGCGGCCGAGTGCGACGTCGCCGCCGTCAGTGTCTTCGTCAATCCCCTGCAATTCGGTCCGGGGGAGGATTTCGACGCCTATCCGCGGGATTTGGGCCGGGATTGTTCGAGGGCGCAGGAAGCGGGCGCCGATATCGTCTTCGCGCCCTCCACGGCCGCCATGTTCCCCGAGGAGCCGCACGTCACCGTGCGGGTAAACCGGTTGGCAGATGTACTGGAAGGGGCGCGCCGCCCTGGTCATTTCGACGGCGTGGCCACGATCGTCACCAAGCTCCTGGCCCTGGCCGGCCCTTGTCACGCCNNATTTCGGCGAGAAGGATTACCAGCAACTGGTGGTGGTGCGCCACCTGGTGGCCGATCTGTCGCTTCCTGTCGTCGTCGTGGCCTGTCCCACCGTTCGCGAACCCGACGGCCTCGCCCTTTCCAGTCGCAACCGCTACCTGAGCGTGCCCGAGCGGGTTGCCGCGACCGTACTTTACTGGTCCTTGCTCGCCGGCAAGCGGGCCGTGGAAGAGCGGGGCGTGACGGATGTGGCCGAGGTGCGCGCCGCCATGATCTCGGTCGCGCAACGAGAGGAGCTCTTCGAGCCCGATTACGTGGAGGTAGCCGACCCGGGCACGCTGTCCGTGCCACCGGCGGTGGGGGCGGAAGTACGCCTCCTCATCGCCGGCCGGATCGGCAAGGCGCGGCTCATCGACAACCTGGCGGCCAACGCGGCGGGGGGCTGAACCGGTGCTGCTGGCCATAGACGTGGGGAACACCCAGATCGTCGTGGGCCTGTTCGCGGACAAGGACGGCGTGGGCACCGGTGACCTGGTCCATCACTGGCGAGTTGCCACGCACCCCCAGTACACGGCGGACGAGTTCGCCCTTCAGCTGACGCAATTGCTGGCACTGGACGGCCTGCAACTTTCCAGCGTGACCGGCACCGTCGTCGCGTGCGTGGTGCCGCCGGTCCAGGCCGCCCTGCGTCAGATGACGGGCCGGCGCCTGGCCGTGCCGACGGTCATCGTCGAGCCCGGTGTGCGCACCGGGATGCCCGTTCTGGTCGACAACCCCAAGGAGGTCGGTGCCGACCGGATCGCCGACGCCGTGGCCGCCTTCGAACGCTACGGGGGCCCGACGATCGTGGTGGACTTCGGGACGGCGACCAACTTCGAGGTTATTTCGGCCAAGGGCGAGTACCTGGGGGGCGTCCTTTTCCCCGGCGTCGAATTGTCCCTCAACGCCTTGACAGCCAAAGCGGCACTGCTCCCCCGAGTCGACATGGTCCTGCCTCGCAGCGTCCTGGGCAAAAACACGGTCGAGTCGCTGCAGGCGGGCCTCATCTTCGGGTTCGGTGCCCTGGTCGACGGGTTGTGCGCCCAGTTGAAAAGCGAGATCGGGCCCGCCACCGTGGTGGCCACAGGCGGCTTGGCCCCCCTCGTCCTGTCCGTCAGCAAGGTCGTGGACTACCACGAACCATGGCTCACCCTCTACGGCCTACGCACCATCTACCAGCGCAACCGCGGCGATGGCTGAGAGCCCTCCCTACCGGTTCGAACCGACCGCGCACGCGGGAGAGTTGCAGCAACGTTTCGCCGACCTGGCTCCGGGCGAAAACTCGGGACGGGTGGAGACAGTGGCGGGACGGGTCACGCTGCGACGCGAGATGGGCAAATTGACCTTCGCCACGCTCAGTGACTGGACCGGGCACGTGCAACTGTTCGCCGGCGCCCAATGGACGTCGCGTTTTGCCGAGCTCAACAGGCTTTCTCTGGGGGACTGGGTCGGTGCCACGGGCGAGGTGGTCCGGACCCGCACCGGGGAGCTCTCGGTCCGGGTCGGGGAATGGGTACTGCTGGCCGAGGCCCGGCGCTCCTTCGGTGACAAGTGGCGGGGCATAACCGATGTCGAAATCCGTTACCGTCAGCGCTACGCCGATATGTGGGCCAACCCCGGGGCGCGCCACATCCTGCTCCTGCGTAGCCGGACGGTGTCCGCGTTGCGCCGGTTCCTGGAGGCAAGGGGCTTTGTCGAGGTGGAAACGCCGGTTTTTCACCCTGTCCCGGGAGGCGCCACGGCCCGGCCGTTCACAACCCACCACAACGCCCTCGATATGGATCTCTACCTGCGGATCGCTCTGGAGCTCCATCTGAAGCGCCTGGTGGTCGGGGGCATGGAGCGCGTGTTCGAGATCGGGCGCGTGTTTCGCAACGAGGGACTTTCCCCCCGGCACAACCCCGAGTTCACGATGCTTGA
>PMLI01000086.1 GCA_003158835.1 Acidimicrobiaceae bacterium | reverse complement strand
CGTGCTCCTACCGAACGTGGTGGCCACCACCGCCAACATGAACAACCCCAGCATCAGCAAGTACTTCTACTCCACCTCTTTGTCGCACTAATTTCCTGATGCACTAACTTCCTCCTCGTCGCCCCCGCCCCCGCCCCAGGCCTCCAGGCCCGGCGCAGGGGCGGGCCGTGGCCGGCACCGGAGGTTTCAGCACCGGAGGTTTCAGCACCGGAGGTCTCAGCACCGGAGGTCTCAGCAACGGGCGGCGGCCCGCGACGGAGGCTCCCCAGGGGAGACCGGTCGGCGCCCACGGTCTAATCTGGGAGGACACCTCGTAGACCAGGGGGCGGGGCGTGCCTTGGACCGCAGGGCGGCTGGACCGCCACCCTTGAGAGGATGTCGTTTATTGATGGCTGCAAATTCGTTCCGCCACGACGGTCTGTCCATGCGCCTCGCTGGTGCTGAGAAGCTCCTCGAAGACAGTGAGCTGCTAGCGCTCCTGGAGAGTATGGGCGGGGCCAAGGTCGCCGTCGCCGGCGACTTTTGTCTTGATTCCTACTGGCAGCTCGACGAGGGGCCCGAAGAGGAGTCCATCGAGACCGGGCTGCCGGTCCACCGGGTCACCGGCCAACGCTACAGCCCGGGCGGGGCCGGCAACGTCGTCGCCAACCTGGTCGCCCTGGGGGTCGGCCAGGTGCGTGCCATCGGGGTTTACGGCGGGGACCCGTTCGGCCGGGTCCTCGTCCAGCTCCTCTCGGACCTGGGGGCGGACACCACCGGCATGCTCGACCTCGGGCCGGACTGGCAGACACTCGTCTATGCCAAACCGTACGTGGGGCGCGAGGAGCAGAGCCGCCTTGATTTCGGCACCCGGGACGCGCTCCCGGAGAAGTCTCTGGTCAGCTTCGAGCAGGCCCTCGCCGCGGCCGCCGCGTGGGCCGATGTCGTGGTCATAAACCAGCAGGTGACGAGCTGTTTTGCCGGGGAGGAAATTGTGGCCCGGGTCAACGCCGTGATCGCCGCCCACCCCGGTACCGCCTTTGTGGTCGACGCCCGGATGTCGACGACCCCGTACCTGGGGGCAATTTTGAAACTTAACGTCGCCGAGACGGTGAGCAGGCTGGGCGGCGCCGGACCGGGATCCATGTCGGACGAGCAGGTCATCGACCTGGCCAGCCGTGTGGCCGCCCAGACCGGGAGAGCCTTCTTCGTCACCCGGGGCGAACGCGGCATAGTCGCGGCCGATAAGGATGGCGTCTACGTGGCGCCGGGCGTGGACATCAGCGGGGAAGTGGACCCGGTCGGGGCGGGCGACACCGTGGTCGCGGCCATAAGCGCCGTGCTCGCCTGCGGCGGGACGCCGGCCGTGGCCGCGTACGTGGCCAACATTGCGGCATCGGTGACGGTCCGCAAACTGAGAGCGACCGGCACGGCTGCACCGGCCGAGGTGATGACGGCGGCTGCCGGCACCGACTACGTCTACAGCCCCGAACTGGCGGAGATGCCGGCCCGGGCCCGCCTGCGCCCGGGCACCGAGATCGAAGTGATCGTTGAGCCGCCCTGCGACGCGCGGCCAGCCCACGTGGTCTTCGACTTCGACGGGACTTTGTCGACCCTGCGCGAGGGCTGGGAACAGGTCATGGAGCCGGTGATGGTCCGGTCCATCCTGGGTGGCGCACTGGCGTCGGTCAGCGCCGAGGCGTTCGCGACGGTCCGCGCCGCCGTGGCGGAGTTCATCGACCGGACCACCGGTATCCAAACCCTGGTCCAGATGCAAGGCCTGGTCCGTCTCGTGCGCGAGTTCGGCTACGTGCCCGAAGCCGACATCCTCGACGAGCGTGGCTACAAAGAGATCTACAACACCGAGCTGCTGGACATCGTGCGGGCCCGCCTGGCCAAGATCGAGACCGGGCACCTCGAACGCACCGATTTCCACATGAAGAATGCCGTTCCTCTCGTCGAGGCCCTGGCGTCGCGGGGGATGAAGCTTTATCTCGCCAGCGGGACCGATGTGGGCGACGTACGGGCCGAAGCGGAAGCGCTCGGCTTTGCCGGATTTTTCGAAGGCCGCATCTACGGGTCCGTCGGCGACGTCAACGTCGAGGCCAAGCGCGTGGTCCTGGACCGTATTTTCCGTGACAACGCCATAACCCCCCAGGCCCTGGTGACCATAGGCGACGGACCGGTCGAGATGCGCGAAACGCGCAAAAGAGGCGGGATCGCGGTCGGCGTGTGCAGCGATGAAAGGCGGGGCTTCGGCGCCAACCTGGCCAAACGCCGCCGTCTGGTCCGGGGAGGGGCGACGCTCCTCCTGGCTGATTTCACCGACCTGGACGCTTTCCTGGCTGTCCTGGGCCTCAACTGAGACAAGGAGGAAGAGTGGCGTTGACGATCGGTCACACGTTGACGGTGGAGGAGATGCAGCACGAGCGCCAGAGCTTGGCCGCAGCGGGCAAACGTCTCGTGTTCACCAACGGGTGCTTCGACATCCTGCACACCGGTCATGTCTCGTACCTGGAGTTCGCCCGCAACCAGGGCGATGCACTTGTCGTCGGCCTCAACAGCGACGAGTCCGTCCACCGCAACAAGGGCCCGCAGAGACCGATCAACCCGCAGGAGGACCGGGCCCGGGTGCTGCTCAGTCTGCGGGCAGTGGACTATGTCGTGGTGTTCGACGACGACGAGCCACGGCCCATCATCGAGGCGATCCTGCCCGACGTCCTTGTCAAAGGTAGCGACTGGGCGCACTACGTGAGCGGCCGTGACGTGGTCGAGGCCCACGGGGGCAAAGTCGTCCTGGCCGACCTCGTCGAGGGCCGCTCGACGACGGGCACCATCGAACGCGTCCTGGCCGCCTACGGCCCCAACGCCACCTCGAGCCCGCTATGACCGGGACCATTGTCGTGACGGGGGCGGCGGGCTTCATCGGGCGCAACATCGTGGCGGAGCTGAACCGGCACGGGACCTCCGACGTCATCCTGGTGGATAGCCTGGGCGACACCGAAAAGTGGAGGAACCTGGTCGACCTGCGCTTCGAGGACATCATCTCGCCCGAGGACCTCTGGGACTGGCTGGCCGGCGGGCGCAGCCCCGTGAGCGCCATCATCCACATGGGCGCGTGCAGCTCGACGACCGAGCGGGACGCAGACTTCCTCATCCGGAACAATTACCGCTATACCCGCCGGTTGTGCGAGTGGGCCCTGGCCCATGACAGCCGGTTCGTGTACGCCTCGAGCGCGGCGACCTACGGCGACGGCTCATGCGGCTTCAGCGACGAGGACCAGGTCACCGAGCACCTCGCCCCCANNTCTGGGCCTTACGCAACCGGCTTTTCGACCGGATCGTAGGGTTGAAGTACTTCAATGTCTTCGGGCCCTACGAGGACCACAAAGGCGATATGCGCTCCGTCGTCTCCAAGGCGTACGACGAAATCCTACGCACGGGCAAGCTGTCATTGTTCAAGTCGCACCGTGAAGGCATCGCGGACGGCGAGCAACGGCGGGATTTCATATTCGTGGCCGACGCCGTCGATGTCACGCTGCATTTCTTGGGTGAGGGGTCGGCATCGGGGCTGCTCAACTGCGGCACGGGCGTGGCCCGGACGTGGCTCGACCTCGGCCACGCCGTCTTCGCCAGCCTAGGGCGGGCGCCCAACATCGAGTTCGTCGACATGCCGGCCCACCTGAGAGAAAAATACCAGTACTTCACGCAGGCCGCCACGACCAAGCTCCGGACCGCCGGCTACGCGGGCACGTTCCACACCCTCGAAGAGGGCGTCGACGAGTACGTCCGGGGGTACCTGACGAAAAGGGGGGGCCAGTGACCCAGAGCGCATCTTTCCCCGAAGCGGGCGTTTTCCGCCATCTCATATCCCGGTACCCCGCCCTGGCGCCGGTAGACGGCGATATCGTGGCCGCCTTCGACCTGCTCGCCGCCGCGTTCGCGGGCGGGGGGNNGGGAACGGCGGGAGCGCGGCGGATGCCGAGCACATTGTGGGCGAGCTCATGAAGACCATGGTCACCCGGCGCCGGCTGCCGGCCTCCGAGCAGCAGGACCTCCGGGACAGGTTCCCGGGGGACACGGGTGCCTACCTGGCGGAAACTCTCGAGGGAGCTCTTCCCACCATTGCCCTGGGTGCGCACTCCTCCTTGGCGACAGCCATACAAAACGACACCCGGGGCGATATGGTGTTCGCCCAACAGGTTTACGGCTACGGCCGCCCAGGAGACGTTCTGTGGGCCTTCTCCACCTCGGGCCGCTCGAGGAACGTCGTCCTGGCCGGCGCCACCGCCATTGCCCGGGGACTGAAGGTATTGGCGTTCACGGGAGAGATGCCGGGCCCGCTCAGCGCGCTGGCCAGTGCCGCCGTCATGGTCCCGGCGTCGACGACCCCGGAGGTCCAGGAGTTCCACCTGCCCATCTACCACGCCCTGTGCGAGGCACTCGAGCAACGCTTCTTTCCTCGGTGAGCGAAGGCCTGCTCGGGTGGCTATCGGGACGCCAATTCAGACTATCGGAGATTGAAAATGCGTCCTATTGACCGAGTTCGAGCCGTTATCAAGGGTGAGCCGGTCGACCACCTGCCGGCTCAGCCGATGGTGATGATGTTCGCCGCCAGGTATGCCGGCATCCCGTACATCGACTACACCCGGGATGCCAAGATTATGGCCGAGTGCCAGCTCAGGATGGTCCGGGACTTCGGTATCGACTGTGTCCTGATGTGCTCGGACCCGGCCCGCGAGGTCATCGATATCGCCGGCGAGGACAGCGTCAAGTGGTTCCCCGACCAGGGCCCGGTAATCAACGAGGAGCGGGCGGCGTTGCTCGACAAGGCCCGCCTCAAGGAGTTTGCGGTGCCTGACCCTCACCGCGAGGGCCGCATGCACGACCGGATCCGCGCCGTCGAGATCTGCCGGCGGGAACTGGGCGGCGAGACGTCGATCGTGGGCTGGGTCGAGGGCCCGCTGGCCCTGGCCCAAGAACTGCGGGGCCTCAACCGGCTGATGATGGACGTCCTCGACGACCCGAGCTTCGTCCGCGACTTGATGGACTTCACGTCGGAGGTGGCGATCGTTTATGCCGCCGCCCAGATCGAGGCCGGCGCGGACACGATCGGCATGAGCGACGCGGCCGCCAGCATGATAGGTCCCCGGCACTATCGCGACCTCGTGCTGCCCTGGCAACGGCGCATCCTGCAATCGGTCCGCGAAACCAACCCGGACGTCATCCTCCGCCAGCACATGTGCGGGAACGTCGATGCGCTCGTCCCCCAAATGGCGACCCTTCCGGTCGATATCTCCGAACTGGACTTCCCCACCAACCTGGCGGCGGCGAGAGCGGGCCTCGGCCCCGACCGGGTGATCCTGGGGAACGTTTCGACGATCACAGACATGCTCGAGGGAACGCCCGAGCGCGTCGAGGCGGCGGCCCGGAAATGCCATGAGATCTGCGGGCCGTACCACATCGTCGGCGCCGGGTGCGAGGTTTCGCCCCTGACGCCGCCGGAAAACCTTCGGGCCATGGTCCGTTACGCGGTCGAGCACCAACCCGGGCCTATGCCGGCACCGCACTGAAGCGTGCCCGGGGCGATGTAGCGATCAGCTTTCAGGCCCGAAATCCTCGATATACGAGGCGACCAACGAGTCCACGTCCTGGTCCCGTGGTAGGCCCAGCACGGACGCGGCGGCGAAGTCCATGACCGTCGGCCAGGTACTGACGATGTTGATCACGGCCGGGTCGGCACCCTCCGTAACCTGGCCCAACGCCCGGTCGCCGGCCAGACGGTGCAGGCTGGCGACAAGCTCGTCCGCAGTCACCGCGATGTTGGGCAGGTCGAGCGCCCGGTCCGCCCCGAGCCGGCCGCCGTCCAATTCGTGCAGGGCCACCAGGCCCGCCACGGCCGTGCGGTGGCCTATGACCACTATCTTCGTCGTCAGCGGGACCGGTGCCACCACGTCCACCCCGGCGAACGGCTCCCGGACCACGCTGCTGGCGAACGACGATGCGGCCGCGTTAGGGGCCCCGGGGCGCACGATGACAGTGGGCAACCTGGCCACCCGCCCGTCCACGAACCCCTTGCGGGTGTAGTCGTTCACGAGCAGCTCCACGATGGCCTTGGTCGTCCCGTACGTGGACTGGGTGTNNCGTCCCGTACGTGGACTGGGGGTTCTGCTTGGTCAGGTCACCGACGGCTTGCTTGGTGAACACGCCACCGAACACTGCCACCGAGCTCAAGAAGACCAGGCGCGGCCTTCCAGACCGGGCCCGCAGCGCCTCGAGGACGTTACGGCTCCCCTCCACGTTGACCCTCCAGGCCCCGTCGAAGTCTGCCTCCGATCCCCCGCTCAGCAACGAGGCCATGTGGAACACCGCCAGGTCGTCACGCTCGCACAGCGAGAACACCGTCTCTTTGTCGGCGATGTCCCCGAGCACCACCGAGAGGCGCGTGTCCTCCCACCTGGGGCCCGCGCCCGAGAAGGTGTCGAACAGCACGAGCGAGTCGATCTCCTCCTGGCGGCCCGACGGCCCGGTGAGCGACCCCCGGCGCAGCAACACCCGGGCCAGCTCCTGGCCCAAGAAACCACAACCACCCGTGATGAGCACCTTCATCTTGCGAACCTCCCATGACTACTTCCAGCGCATTCA
>PMLI01000539.1 GCA_003158835.1 Acidimicrobiaceae bacterium | reverse complement strand
CGCCGGCCCCGCCGGCCCCGCCGGGTGCTGATGCTGGTCGACGTATCGGGCTCGCTGCGCCAGAGCTCGGCCGACGCTCTGCGCTTCGCGCACGCCCTCGTCCAGGCCGTGCCCCGGTGCGAGGTGTACACGTTCGGCACGCGTCTNNACGCGCGTAACCGCGCCGTTGTCCAGGCGCGACGTCGACACCGCCCTGGACGGGCTGGCGGGCGTGGTCCTGGACGTCAACGGCGGCACCCGGATCGGCCCCGCTCTGGACGAGTTCTTAGCCGATGCCCGCCGTAGCGCGGCGGCGCGCGACGCCCTGGTGGTGATTGTTTCCGACGGCCTCGAACGCGGTGACCCGGGGGCGATGGTGGCGGCCGTGCGCCGTCTGGGCCGGTTGTCGCACCGGGTCGTGTGGTGGTCGCCGCTGGCCTGCGGCACCGATTACCAGCCGCTGACGCGGGGTATGGCGGCGGTGGTGGGCGATCTTGACGACCTGGTGGGCGTGCGCGACCTGCCCTCGGCGCTCGACGCGGTACGGCGGTTGTCCGTGCTCGAGGCGGGACGGCGCCGCTCACTGGCCGCCAAGAGATCGAAATCAGGAACGAAGTGAAGGCGAATATGACCGAAGTCCCTACCACGCTCGACGGCCGCTCGCTGATTATTGGAAATGGCCCGGGATGGGGCGCGTCATGGTGAGGGGGGGAAGGAATGNNCGCCGAGGGCGTCGGCGCCGCCGTTTACGTCCAGCCCAACTGGGCGCTCGACCGGGTCGTGGACGAGGTCCGCTGGGCCCAGGGTGCCCACGACGCCACCGGGTGGCCCCAGGCCGTCGTGGGGTCGGCCGACCTTTTCGACCCCGGGGCGGGCGAAGTGTTCCGCCAACAGGTCGCCATTTCTTCGCTTTTGCGCGGCACCCGCCTGCAACTGCACTGGCACCAGGACGAGCGGTTCCGCTTCGCCTCGGGCCCGGCCACCATGCACGACCCCGTCTTCCGGTCCAATATCGGGCTGCTGGCCGAGCTGGACTGGCTTTTCGAGCTCCAGGTGTTCCCGTCCCAGATGGCCGACGCCGCCCGCCTGGTCGCAGATTTCCCAGGTACTACGTTTGTGCTTGTCCATGCCGGGATGCTCGAAAGTGCCGAGCAACGCCACGTCGGCCCGTGGCGGGCCGGCCTCGAGCTGCTGGCGCCGTTGCCGAACATAATGGTGAAGCTGTCGGGGATAGGCACGTTCGTGCACCGGGTGGACGAGCCACTGGTGCGGCTTGTCACCACCACGGCCGTCGGCCTGTTCGGTTCAGAGCGCTGCATGTTCGGGAGTAATTTCCCCATCGAGAGCATCTGGACCGACTTCCACACGTTGATGCAGACGTGGCTGCGGGTGGTGGCCGACCTACCGGTCGAGGCGAGACGGGACGTGCTCGGCCGCACGGCGCGCCGGGTCTATTCGTTAGCAGAGGCCGATGGTGCCCAGCGCTAACGACGTCGGCGCCCAGGGCCCGGCCGAGGCCCTGTTGTACGCCGAGAACGTGTCGAAGCGTTTCCCCGGTGTGCAGGCGCTGCTCGACATCGACCTGACCCTCAACCGCGGTGAGGTCCATGCTCTGGTGGGCCAAAACGGAGCGGGCAAATCGACGCTCGTGAAATGCATTTCCGGTGTCTACCCGCCGGACGGGGGCCGCATAACCTTTGACGGCCGGGAGATAACCACCTACTCGCCCAAGCACGCCTACGACCTGGGCATCGCCGTGGTCCACCAGCGGCCGCAGCTCCTGCCCTGGTTGTCGGTGACCGAAAACGTGATGCTGGGCCAGTTGCCGGCCCGCAAAGGCCTCGTGATCGACCGCCGCAAGGCCAACGAGCTCACCCGGGACTTGCTGGCGCGTCTGCGGCTCGAGATCGACCCGGAGGTGCCCGTGGCCCGCCTCTCGGCCCCCGAGCGCCAACAAGTGGCCATAGCCAAGGCCCTTTACCGGCAGGCCAAGCTGCTCATTCTGGACGAGCCCACCGCCGCCCTCGACGCCCAGCGCAGCGCCCGGCTGTTCGCCCTGATCGATGACCTGGCCCAGCAGGGCGTGGGCGTGCTCTACGTCTCGCACCATTTGGAGGAAGTTTTTCGCCTGGCCGACCGGGTGACCGTGCTGCGCGACGGCCGGCTCGTCGCCACCCAGCCCACGGCCCAACTGTCCCAGGACGAGGTGGTCACGCTGATGGCGGGGCACCGGATCGCGGAGTCGAGCCTGGCGGGCAGCGCCACCGTGGCGGGCGAGGCGGCGCCCGCGCTCGAGTTTTGCCAGCTGGAGACGGACGTGCTCCATGGCGTCGATTTCGTCGTCCACCAGGGCGAGGTGGTCGGGGTGTCCGGCCTGATCGGCGCGGGCGGCCATGATATTGCCAGAGTGCTGTTCGGGCTGGACCGGCCCACGGCCGGTCGGGTGGCGCTCAACGGCACGACTTACCAACCGCATGGCCCCAAGCAGGCGATAGCCCAGGGAGTCTTCCTGGTCCCCGAGGATCCCGCCCAGGACGGGCTCGTCCCGGTCCTGTCCGTGGCCCAGAACGTTACCCTCGTCAGCCTCAAGGCGATCACCCGGCGGGGGGTGCTGTCGCTGCGCCGCGAACGCGAGGTGGCGGACCGCTACGTGGGGGAACTGAGCATCGCGACGTCGTCGGTGCACACAGCGGTGCGCAACCTGAGCGGTGGCAACCAGCAAAAGGTGTTGCTGGCCAAGTCGCTCACATCCAAGGCCGCCGTCCTCGTGCTGGAGGAGCCCACCCAGGGGGTCGACGTCCACGCCAAGGCCGAAATTCATCGAATAGTCCGGGACCTGGCCAGCCGGGGAAAGGCAGTGATGGTTGTTTCCACCGACATCCGCGACCTGCTGCAGTTCGTGGACCGGATAGTGGCCCTGCGGGCCGGGCGGGTCGTCGCCGACTTACCCGCTCGCTCCACCACTTACGCGCAGATCCTCGACCTGACCGTGGGGTCGGTGGCGGTGCCGGGCTCATGAGCACCGAGACCGGCGCGGGCCTGGCGCCCGGCGCGGCGCGCCGTCCCGCCTCGGGGCGGTCCAAAAACGTAGACGTCTACTCGCTGTGGCCTATCGCGGTCATGGTCCTGATCATCATCGCGACGGCGTTGAGTTCGCCCCGCTTCCTCAGCGTTTTCAACTTCGAGAACATCCTGAGCCAGGCCGCCCCGCTCGGGATCGTCACCATGGGCCAATGCATCTTGCTCATCTCGGGCGGCCTGGACCTGTCGGTGGGCTACAACATCGCTTTTTCCAGCATCATCACCGGGCTCTTGTTGGAGCACAACGTGCCCCTCCCGGTGGCGGTGCTGGCCGGCATCGCGGCTGCCACCGCGGTGGGGTTCGTCAACGGGGTACTGGCTGCTCAGGGCCGGGCCCACCCCTTCATCATCACCCTGGGGATGTCGATCTTCTTGTTCGGCCTGGACACCCAGCTCACCGGGGGGGCACCGGTGAACAATATGAAGGGGCTGTACACCGCGTTCGGGAGTTACCTGCCCGGAGGTTTTCCGTTTTTCGGGCTTCCCTCGGTGACATGGCCGTTCCTCATAGTGGTACTGTTGACTTACGGCTTCCTGCGCTGGGCCCCCTTGGGCCGGCGCGCCTATGCCATCGGAGGCAACGAGCAAGCAGCCTACCTGTCCGGGATACCGGTCAAACGGACGAAGATTTACCTTTACACGCTGATGGGCGCACTGGTCGGGATCACCGGCATGGTGCTCTCGGGCCAGATCAATGAAGCCTCGTTCAACCTGGCCCAGAACTTCGAGTTGCAGTCGATTGCCTGCGCGGTGATAGGAGGGACGGCCCTGTTCGGTGGGCGCGGGGGTGCCTTCCGGTCTCTACAGGGTGTCGCCCTGTGGGGGCTCGTGCAGAACTCGATCCTGTTCATAGGTTTTTCCAGCAACTACCAGCAAATGGCCCTCGGGGTGATCATCATAATTGCTGTGATGGTAACCCGAGCGCAACGATGAGAAAGAGGGGGGAAATAGAGCCCGAAGGGTTTGTGCCAACGATCACCGATAGCAATCTACATATAAGGAAGGTTGAAGTATGAAATCAAGACTGGTTCGCACCATCATCGCCAGCGGCACCATCATGGCGACGATCGGGCTGGCGTTGACCGGGGCCACCCCGGCCTCTGCCAACGGCAAAGGCACCATCGCGTTCCTTCTGTCCGGCCCGGACCTTTATTATCAGTACGGCCTCAAGGGAGCCGAGGCCGCCGCCACCAAACTCGGCTACAGCGTCAAGGCTTATCCCAACCCCAACATCAGCCCGTCGGTTGAGCTGGCCAACGTGAAGGACGCCATCGCCCAAGGTGTCGTGGCCATCGACGGTTATTCGGTCGGCCTTTCGACCGAGGATGCCACCATTGCCGCTGCCTCCCGGGCCAACGTCCCGATCTTCTTGATGTACGGGTATTCGCACAAGTACCTCAACCAGAAGGACGTAGTCGGTTTCGAGCAGGTCAACCTGAGCCCGTTCTCCTATCCCGTCGGTGCTTGGTTGGGTAGCCACGTCAAAGGACAGATCGCCATCATCACCGGGCAATTGGGACGTGGCGACGCCGAAGGCTACCGGACCGGGTTCCTCCAGGGCCTGGGCTGCAAGGGCAACCTGGTGGCAGGGCTGCCCACGATGACCTGTGCCAAAGGCAACGTGACCTACGTGGACACCGAGACGGGTCACTGGCTGCGGCCTGACGCGTACAAGGCCATGCAGGACATCATTGGCAAGTACCCCAACCTGGCCGGCGTATTTGTCATGAACGAGGACATGGCGGTGGGCGCTCACACCGCGCTCGTCGCCGCCCACAAGACCAATGTGGTCGAGGTGTCCCAGAACGGGGCTCCCTACGGCTTGGCGGGTGTGGCGGCCGGCTGGCTCAAGGCCTCCGACACGTGCTCCCCGGCGCTCGAGGGGATCAACTCGATCCGTTTGATCGACGCCTATATCAACCACAAGGTCTCGGGTGGGCATCTCTACTATTCCCACTCGGTGTTTGTGACCAAGGCCAACCTTAGCCAGGCCGTGGGCTGGACCATCTTCCAGAACCCGGCTGCAGTCACCAAGTACATGGGGCTGCCGCTGCTCACGCCTGTGCCCAACCCCCCTATGTAAATCGGCTCGCAGCGGTGGGCCCCNNAGCGCCACCCCACCCTTTGTTACCGGAAGAGGAGATACGCAGGTGCCGATCGTCCGAGTCGAGATGTTCCGTGGTCGCACGACCGTGATGAAAGAGTTCCTGGGACGCGCCATCGTCGACGCCGTGTCGGAGATCGCCGGCCCGCCCCGCGAAAACGTCCAGGTCGTGTTCTCGGACGTCGCCACCGACGAGTGGGCGATCGGCCCGACGTTGGTTTCCAGCCGTCCGGCGGGCCCGGCTCCTGTGTACGTGCCGGCCGTGGTCACGGTCGAGCGCGTGACCCTCAAGGCGGGCAAGAGCGATGAGTACATCACATGGCGGCGGGAGGCGGTCCTGCCCTTCCTGGCCAGCCAGCCCGGTTTTCTTTCTTCGACGCTGCTGAGCGGGGAGGCGGGCGCCTACGTGGTGGTCGAGAAGTGGACGTCGCCCGAGGCCCGGGACAAGAGCTGGGCCGATGAGCGGTCCGGCGCGCTCCGGGCCGAGGCGGAACAGTTTGTCGGGTCGAGCTCCCAGGACCTGAGCGGGCGGGTAGTCGACGTCTTCCGCGGCCGGTCCTGAACCTGGGGCCCTCGTGAACGCGTCGGAGCCCGAGGTGGTCGTGCCCAGCTCCGCCACCGCAGCGATCGCAGCTTTCGGGGACGGCGCCGGCATCACGGTCCTGGCCGGGGGCACGGTCGTGACCCCGCTTGTCACCCACGGCGCCCTATGGCCGCACCGGGTGCTGGTCCTGCGGGCCGCTGGCCTCGACGGCATCGAGGACGGGGCCACGCTGGTGGTCGGAGGGGCGGCCACGCTGGCGGCGCTGGCCGAGGTCGCGCCCGAGCCACTGGCCGGGGCGGCCCGCATCCCCGATTACGAGATCCGGGGCCAGGCCACCGTGGGCGGCAACGTCATGATCGGGGGCGACCTGCAACCGGCTCTGGTGGCCCTGGGAGCTCGAGTGCGTTCGGCTGGCGCCGGGGGTCTACGCGTTGACCCGGTGGAAGACTTCATAGCCGCCCCGTGGGGCCGCCTCGTCCTCTCCCTCGAGGTACCACGGCCGCAGGCCGGAGCCTTCCTGCAGCAACGGCGCCGGCATTCTCATACCCATCCGGTGCTCAGCGTGGCCGTGGCCAGGCGGGCCGACGGCGTCCACGTCGCCGTGGGCGGCCTGGCCGAGCGGGCGCCCGCCGTCGCCTGCCCCTCGGTCGAGCGCGCCCTGGCGGCCGGGGCGCCGGTGCGGGAGGCGGCCGAGCGGGTGGTCGAGGACGTGCAACCCCAGGACGACTCGCTGGCATCGGCGTGGTACCGCCGCCGGGCCCTGCCCGTGCTGGTGGCCCGGGCGCTGGAACGGCTGGAACAACTGGACGCGGCGGAGGGGCGGAGATGAAGTTCGTGGTCAACGGGGCACAGCACACGACGGTGGCCGGCCCGCTGACGACGCTGCTGTACGTCTTGCGGGAGGAACTGGGCCTGGTCGGGGCCAAGGCCGGCTGCCAGCACGGCAGCTGCGGGGCGTGCACGGTGCTCATCGACGGGGAGCCCCGGCGGTCGTGCCTGACGGTCGTCGCCACGCTGGAGGGGGCCGAGGTCACCACGGTCGAGGCGCTGGGGGACCGCTCCCATCTATCGGACGTCCAGGTCGCCTTCAACGAGCACTACGCGGCCCAGTGCGGGTTCTGCACGCCCGGCATGCTGCTGGCCGCCACCGCGCTGATCAAACGGAAGGGCGGCCCGGTCGAACGGGACGAGGTGGTCGAGGCCCTGGGCGGGCATTACTGCCGTTGCACCGGCTACGTGAGGATCCTGGACGCGGTGGTGGCGGCGTCGCGGGGCGAGCGGCTCGGCGCCATGGCCCCGTCCGCCCTCGAGATCCGGGGGGTGGCACCGTGAAGGCGGTCGGTGCCAGCATTCCCCGCTACGACGGCGTGGCCCATGTCACGGGCGCGTCGCGCTTCGTCGACGATTTCAGGCTCCCGGGCATGCTCTGGGCCAAGGCGCTGCGCTCTCCGGTAGCCTCGGCCCGCGTCCTGCGCCTCGCCACGGCCCGGGCCGAGGCCATGCCGGGCGTGCACGCCGTGATCACGCACGCAGACGTGCCCAAGAACGTCGTCGGTCACCAGGAGGTGTGGGGGATCGCGGCGGACGAGCCATTGCTGGCCGAGGACGAGGTGCGTTACGTCGGCCAGCTGATCGCCGTCGTGGCGGCCGAGACCGAGGGCCAGGCGCTGGCCGCCGTCCAGGCCATCGAGGTCGACTTCGAGGAAAGGCCCGCCTTTTTGGACATGCGCCAGGCCTGGGCCCCCGACCAGCCCCAGGTGGCCCCGGACGGCAACGTCTACTTCTATTACCCGGACCAGCCCCAGCGCCAGATCCGCAAGGGCGACGTGGCGGCCGCCTTCGCCCGGGCCGACGTGATCGTGGAGGGGACCTACCGGCCCGGGGCCATCGAGCAGGCGCCGGCCGAGCCGGCGTCAGCCCTGTCGGTGGTGGAGCCGGACGGGCGGGTGACGATCTACTCCACCAGCCAGGCGCTCTATTACTCGATGGAGATAACCTCCCGGCACCTGCGGATGGCGACGGGCCGGCTGAAGTTCGTCGGGGGCACGGTCGGGGGCGGTTTCGGCGGCAAGCTCGACACGCTCACCGAGCCCGTCACCGCTGTGCTGGCTCTCAAGTCAGGGCGCCCCGTGAAGTGGCGCTGGACCCGGGAAGAAGAGATGCTGTGCTCGTCGACCCGGGCCGCCTGGCACATCGAGATCGCCGACGCGCTGACCCGGGACGGGTGGATCCTGGGGCGCCGGACGCTGACCCTGCACGACGCCGGCGCCTACATGCGCACGTCGGCCTATGCGTGCTCCAAGCACACGTTCCACCTGGCCGGGGCGTACTCGGTCCCGGCCTGCGCCTTCAACACGTTCGTGGTCAAGACCAACCACGTGCCCACCGCGGCGATGCGGGGCTTCGGCGTCACCTCCGCCTCCTTCGCGGTCGAGACCCACATGAACCGTGTGGCCGAGGTCCTCGGTATGAGCCCGTGGGAGCTGCGCCTGAAAAACGCCAACCGCGTCGGCGACACCTCGCCGTCGCGGGTCGCCTACGCCAACCCGTCCACTGTCAGCACGCTCCTGGCCGCCGCCCAGGCGGCCGGCGTGGACCTGCCGGAGGCCCAGCGGGCCATGACCAACGCCCGGCGGGAAGGCGCCCTCCTGCCCGCTCACCTCGTCGAACAGCAGCGGGAGCCGGTGGCCCACCTGCTGGCGTGGCGGGAGGGCCGGCCGGCCCTGGAGGGAGGCCACTGATGGCCGTCCACCGGGGCCGCGGCGTCGCCGCCATCGAGTACCCGACCGGTATGAACCAGGGTGGGGACCCGTCCCAGGCCTGGATCAAGATCCAGCCCGACGGCCTGGTCGACGTATTTTCCGGGACGGTCGACCTGGGCCAGGGGTCCAAGACCGTGCACACCCAGATCGCGGCCGACATGATCGGGGTCCCGTACGAGTCGGTGCGGATGAACAACGCCGACACCGACTCCTCGCCCGTCAGTTTCGGCACGTTCGCCTCCCGAGGCACCTTCATCGATGGCAATGCCATCGCCGTGGCCGCCTACCGGGCGCGCCAGCGCCTGCTCGAGATGGCGTCGCGGATGCTCGAGGTCGATCCCGAGGACCTCGAGATAGCTGACGGCGACATCGCCGTGCACGGGGCGCCCGAGCACAAGGTCAGTGTGGCCGAGGTCACGGCCACGGCGTCGTGGACGTACGGGGAGATGATCGTCGGGTCGGGGGCGTGGATGTTCCCCCACGTCGAGCCGGACAAGGTCACGGGCGAGTGCGAGCCGCACGCCGCCATCTCCTACGCCGCCTGCGTGGC
>PMLI01000481.1 GCA_003158835.1 Acidimicrobiaceae bacterium | reverse complement strand
TTGGCCTGAAAAAGACGCTCAACACCGACAACTGGAGAGCGCTACGGCGCCTGGGGGCCGAGACCAATGCCCGCTTCCTGGCGGCACTGGGCGAGGGCCAGGCCGGTTTGCCCGACCCCGCCACCTTGGAAGCCGTCGTGCTCCCCAGCACCCACGACGGCCAGCGCGCCCCCGCCCTGCGCTTCGGCGACCCCCGCACCATGGCCCTGCTCGCCTCGGTGGCGTCCTTCGCCCACGTTTTCGCCGGGCTCACCAACAAGGGCTTGCGAGCGCATATGGCAGTGCTCTGGCAACCGGCCTACAGCCCCGCCCAGGCCACCTACGACCTGCGCCGCCTTCGCCTCAAGGGCTTCATCGAGCGCGTACCGGGCACCAACACCTATCGCGTGACCAGCCACGGCCTGCGCATCGCCACCTTTTTCACCCACCTCGCTGCCCGCGTCGTCGTCCCCGCCCTCACCGACCTCGCCCAGCTCGCCCGTCCGAAGCCACCAGCACCTCGTCCCCTGGCCACAGCCTGGCGCAACTACGAACGCGAACTGGTTTCCTTGATTAAATGCGGCCAACTTGCCGCTTGACCCAAAACTTGCCTCAA
This sequence comes from Acidimicrobiaceae bacterium, assembly GCA_003158835.1. Lineage (GTDB taxonomy): Bacteria > Actinomycetota > Acidimicrobiia > Acidimicrobiales > Palsa-688 > Fen-671. The sequence continues at coordinate 3,374 of PMLI01000481.1, read as the reverse complement.
ACGTCCAGAAGGTGTTTCTCAAGCGCGGCTAGCCAGCGCCAGCCGCAGTAGCCAAACGGCCCTCTACCAGATCTGTTGGTGTGCAGGTTGAGGGGCTGACGGCGGTCCCAGGCGAGCGCCCGGGGCCCTAGCCGTTGCCCCGGCCGGGAATAGTTGATACATCAACTGCTGCCGTCATGTCCTGGGACCTGCCCAACACCGCTTACTGGGTCCCCTTCCCTGAACGCATCGACCGTCAAAGAGCCCACCGAAGAAGCCCTCGACAGGGTCCTTCGTGAGACGCTCGGCGATCGTCGACCACCGCGCCGAGGGCGTACAGATGTTCAAGACGTTCCCTGACAACAAAGTCGCTAGACATCCCACGGCTGGTCACACGGGCCGGGTCTCGGCTGGGGCCGTCCCCTGACGCGCCTTGCCTTTTGGGTGTCAGCCTGCACTCTGNNCCTGGTGGCCGGCGCCCCCGAACAGGGTTCTTGTCCCGCCCTTGCCCGCCGTCATACGCTGGAGGCGAACTGGTAATGCCGAGGTCCTCAGTTCGGTTCTGAGTAGCGTCACCGTCCGACCTGGACTTCTGCGTCCCGTTCAGCCAACCCGTCTGTGGGTTGCACCGGTACCGGACGGCAGTGCGCTCCGGCCCGTGGAGCGGGTTTGCGAGTTAAGGGGGGATCCTCGTGGACATGATCATCGAGAAAAACGTGCCGGTGCCGATGAACGACGGGGTCAATTTGCTTGCCGACGTTTACCGGCCTGCTACCTCGGAGCCTTACCCGGTCCTATTGACCCGACTGCCGTACGACAAAGAGGTCGGAGCGATGGTGAACGGGATTTTCGACGTGCTCCGGGCGGTTCAGGCGGGGTACGTCGTAGTCGTTCAGGACACCCGTGGTCGCTACGCGTCCGAGGGCGACTTCAACCCGTTCTTCGAGGAAGCCGAGGATGGCGCGAGCACGATCGCCTGGGCGGCGGCGCAGCCGTGGTCGACCGGCGCGGTAGGCATGTTCGGAGCTTCGTACATCGGGGCGACCCAGTGGACCGCCGCCACCAAGGCCCCGCCTGCGCTTCGGGCGATCGCGCCGGTCGTGACGACGGACCAGTACTACGAGAGCTGGGCCTACCAGGGAGGTGCGTTCCAGCTGGGGTTCAACCTGCACTGGGCCTTTATGTCGCTGGCGCTGGGCGAGGTAAGCCGGCGGATGGGCAATGGGGCGGCTACGCCAGAGGATCTCGCCGCTCTGATCGCAGCGGTTGACAACAATGACGAGATGTACCACCGGTTACCGCTCCGGGCGCTTCGCGAGCTCGGGGACCTGGCCCCCTACTACGACGCCTGGTTGGACCACCCGAGTTATGACGAGTTCTGGACAGCCACCGCCCCGCGGGAGTCGTTCGGGGACGTCGTGGTGCCGGCTCTGAACGTCGGGGGCTGGTACGACATTTTCCTCAAGGGGACATTGGCCAACTACGTCGGGATGAAGCAGCGGGGCGGGAGCGAACAGGCCCGCCGCGGCCAACGACTGGTCATCGGTCCCTGGGCCCACGGGGCGTCTACCGGCTGGTTCCCGGAACGCTCATTCGGCTTCCGGGCCGGAATGGAGGCCGCCGACATCACCGGGCTGCAGCTGCGCTGGTTCGACTGGCTCCTCAAGGGTGCCGACACCGGCCTGGCGGACGAGAAGCCGGTCCGGCTGTTCGTCATGGGCGTCAACGAGTGGCGTGACGTCGACGACTGGCCGCTGCCGGACACCCGGTATGTCGACTACTTCCTGCATAGCGGCGGTGGGGCGAACGCGGCGGCGGGGGACGGCCGGCTCTCCACCGAGGCGCCCGGCGACGAGCCGGAGGACGTCTACGTGTACGACCCGCTCCACCCCGTCCCGACGACGGGCGGGGCGACGTTCCTGCCGGGACTGTTCATCGGTGCCAACGCCGGGCCGCGGGACCAGAGCGGCCCTGAGAGCCGTCCGGACGTCCTGTGCTACACGACCGAGCCGCTGGCCGGACCGGTCGAGGTCGTCGGCCCGGTCAAGCTGGTCCTGCATGTCTCGTCGTCCGCTCCCGACACCGACTTCACCGGGAAACTGGTCGATGTGGGGCCTGACGGACGCCCCGTGAACCTGGCCGACGGCATCGTCCGGGCCCGCTACCGGGAGTCGCTGTCGAACCCCTCGTTTCTGGAGCCGGGCCAAACGTACGAGATCACGGTGGACCTGGTCGCCACGGCCAATGTATTTGCAGCCGGGCACCGCATCCGCCTCGAGGTGTCGAGCAGCAACTTCCCCCGCTTCGACCGGAACACCAACACGGGCGGGACGATTGCCACTGAGGTCGAGGCCGACCTCCGACAAGCCGTCAACAGGGTCCACCACCGCGGCTCCCTGCCGTCACGGCTGGTCCTACCGATCGTCCCCCGCTAGACGCCGGAGGCCCGGTCCTGGCGGCCGCTTAGTGATATACCTGCGAAATAATCGCAGGTATATACCAAAACGGCCCCGTCCCGTGTCCGGTGGTGCACGAAGCGGCGGTCTGTTTTCGGCGTCGCCGTCTCACGGGTCGCCGTCTCACGGGTCACCGTCTCACGGGTCACCGTCTCACAGCCCGTCGGCGCGCTCGAGGTTGGCCTGCAGGACGCGCTGGTAAGGGCCTTCGATGTGGGCTTCGACCAGCTTCACGGCTGGGCCCCGCTCGCGCCGGGCCAGGACCTCGAGGAGGTCCTCGTGGTCTTTCAGCCAGGAATGGGCGAAGTCGTGGCGCAGCGCCCCCCGGTTCACCAGGTAGAGGAACATCTGCGAGCGCAATGCCAGCCAGGCCCGGTAGAGCCGCTCGTGGTGGGCGGCTTGGAATACGGCGTCATGGAAGGCGACGTCGAGGCCGGCCACCGACGAGCGGGTGAGGGGCCGGGGCAGGCGGTCGAACTGGGCCAGCACGGCGGCGATGCGATCGAAGTCGGCCTCAATGGCCTGGCGGCAGATGCACTCGGCCGCCAGGCGTTCGAGCGCCGTGCGCAGGCTGTACATCTCGTTGACGCCGTCCAGGTTGAGCTGGGCCACGCTCGCCCCCCGGTGGTGCTCCATGTGGACCAGGCCCTCCTGGCTGAGCAGCACCAGGGCTTCACGCACCGGGCCCCGGCTGACCTTCAGGTTGGACGCCAGCTCCTCTTCGACCAGGCGCTGGCCGAGGTCGATGCGGCCCCCGAAGATGGCGTTGCGGATGGCGTCGGCCACCTCGTCGGCCAGCACGCGCCGGCGTGCCGGGCTCATCACGGGGCTGTCAGCGCGAAGGTCGCTCACCCAGAGCCTCTCCAAAGCGGCGGAGCCGGTCCGTTCGGACCGCTCATTCTACCGACCGGGGCCGGGTCATTTCACAGGCCGGGGCTG
>PMLI01000036.1 GCA_003158835.1 Acidimicrobiaceae bacterium | reverse complement strand
AGGCTCTGGGCGACGCCGCCGATGCGCCAGGTCGGAGCCCTCAGGCGGCCAACGTGGCCGCCGCCGCCAGCGAGCGCATCATCGAGATGGTGGGGAAGGTCAAGGCCCGAACGACGCTAAAAGTGGTTATGCTACTACGCGCCGTTGTGTACGGGCTGGTGGTCGTCGTAGCTCTGCTGACGGCTCTGCTTTTGACCGTCCTCGGTCTGGTACGACTTTGGGACGCCTACCTCCCGCTCAGCCCGTTGGGCCGACGAGTCTGGCTCGGTTACGTGGTGGTGGGCGGGCTCGCCTTCCTGGCTGGCTCGGCCCTGCTCGGCCGTCGCCGGGCCGAGCGCCGATGACCTCGAGGTGATTTTCCACCGGAGCCTGCCAGCCCCGGCGCCTCCCGGGTTGGAATACCCGAGGACCGAGCAGAGTTGAGCAAGGGCGTGGAGATGTCAGAGGTACTCAAGCAGAACGTCCGGGACGTCGTCATCATTGGTTCTGGCCCCGCAGGCTTAACGGCCGCCGTTTACTGTGCCCGGGCCAACCTCGTACCCCTGGTGCTCGAGGGAGAGTTGTCGTCTACCGGTGACCAGCCTGGCGGTCAGTTGATGCTGACCACGGAGGTGGAGAACTACCCGGGTTTCCCCGAGGGCGTGCTCGGCCCGGTGCTCATGGCTCAGATGAGGGCACAGGCGGAAAGGTTTGGCGCCGATATGGTTGCCGCCAAAGCCACCCGCGTCAAGTTCCAGACCGGCGGGCCCCATACCGTCTGGTACCGGCACCCCTCGAGCGGCGAGGAACGAGAGGTCGAAGCGGACGCGGTGATTGTGGCCACGGGAGCCCGCTCACTGATGCTCGGGTTGGCCAAAGAGCGAGAGTTGCTGGGTCACGGCTTGTCAACCTGCGCTACTTGCGACGGCTTCTTTTTCCGGGGCCAGCACATAGCCGTCATCGGTGGAGGTGACTCGGCCCTCGAAGAGGCCGTGTTCCTCAGCCGGTTCGCAGAGTCCGTCACGGTCGTTCATCGGCGGGGAGAGTTGCGGGCGTCGAAGATCATGCAGGGCCGGGCCTTCGCCAACCCTAAAGTCAAGTTCGCGTGGCATTCCGTCGTTGCCGAGGTCTTAGGTGAAGCCAGAGTTGAGGGGCTCAGGCTCCGCCACGTTCAGACCGGAGACGAAAGACTTCTGGATGTGAGGGGCGTCTTCATTGCCATCGGGCACGTCCCGAACACCGATATCTTGCGGGACCAGGTCGCCCTCGACCCCCAAGGTTACGTATTGACCGAGGGAGGCACCACGGCTACAAGTGTCGAGGGTGTCTTCGCGGCGGGCGATCTTTCCGATCACCGGTACCGCCAAGCCGTTACGGCGGCCGGGAGCGGCTGCATGGCGGCCCTGGACGTCGAGCGTTGGCTCGAAGAGCGCCACTCTGCCGTCGGGCGCCATAGGCAGCCGGAATGAGCGGAGCTCTGAACAGGTTGTTAGAAGAGCACCTCAACCTGAGCGGGGTGTGGGTTCTCAGAGACAGAAAGGCAAAGGGTTATACATGTCGACGTTGACCACCTCGCTAACGGACGCCACCTTCGACGAAGAGGTTGGATCGGCCACGGAGCCGGTCCTCGTTGACTTCTGGGCGGAATGGTGTGGACCTTGCAAGTTGATCGAGCCCGTTCTGGAAGAGATCGCCCGGGAGAACCAGGGCCGCCTTCGGACCGGCAAGGTGAATGCGGACGACAACCTCGAGACTGTTCGGCGCTTTGATGTGATGAGCATCCCGACGTTGATACTTTTCAAAGACGGAGAACCCCAATTGCGTCTGGTAGGGGCTAAGGGGAAGGCGCAGCTTCTCCAAGAGCTGAACCGTTACCTCTGAGCACCGACTTTGTCCTGCTCGCGGCTCGATAGCCACCGAGCCCCTGAACATGCGGGCCATGTGGGTTCTGAGTCGTCGTAGGGTGGTATTAGCCTGGTTGTTAGGGAATCCACAAGGCTGTGCACAGCTGTGGATGAGGTCGAGGTGACGGATCCTAAAGTGCAGGTGAACGCCTGAAGTGGTCGCCCGGCTCAAACCGGGTCGTTGGGCTCCGTCATCGCTTTGTAGATGCGCTCCAGGTCTTCGAGGGTGGCGAACTCGATCACGACCTTCCCGCGGTTGGCGCCCATATCGACGTGCACCTTGGTGCTCAGATGGTCGGCCAGGAGTTCTTCCAGCTCGAGGATCCCAGGCGGTCGAAGACGTCCGGCTGACTTTCCGGGCCCGGGACCGCCGTCCGGGGCGCTTAGCTGGTTGCGTTGGCGTACCGCCTCCTCGACGTCACGCACAGAGAGTTGTTCGTTGGCTGCCCTCCTGGCCAAGGCTTCCAGGAATGCGCGGTCCGGCGTGCCGAGCAGGGCTCGGGCGTGACCGGCGCTCAGGCGGCCTTCAGCCACGAGGCGTTGTACGGACGGCGGGAGCTGGAACAGCCGCAGAGCGTTCGTGATAGCGACCCGGCTTTTACCCACACGAGTAGAGAGTTGCTCGTGCGTCAGTTCGAAATCCTCGATGAGTTGCTGGTACCCAGCCGCCTCCTCGAGGGGGTTGAGCTCCTCCCGGTTCAAGTTCTCGATCAGCGCTTGTTCCAGGCTCTCGCTGTCGGACGCCACGCGAATGATGGCGGGTATGGTTGGAAGTCCGACACGGCGCGCCGCCCGCCAGCGCCGCTCTCCGGCGATGAGCTCGTACTGGTCGTCGGAAATGCGGCGGACAAGGATGGGCTGAAGGATCCCGATTTCCCGCACGGACGCAGTAAGCGCCGCCAGAGCCTCTTCGTCGAAATGGGACCGGGGCTGACGGGGATTGGGGCGGACGGCCGTGATGGCCAACTCTGCCAGCGCCCCTCTGTCTTTGAGCACATCTGTCGGGATCAAGGCACCCAGCCCCCTACCCAACCCGCTGCGGCGCACCACCGCTTACCTCCTTGGCTAATTCCCGGTATGCCGTCGCACCTCGGCAGGTCGGGTCAAAGACGATGATCGGTTGACCGTAGGAAGGGGCCTCCGACAGCCGAACCGTGCGCGGCACGACACTCCGGCAAACACGGTCCCCGAAGTGCCTTCGGACCTCGTCGACAACATGTTCACCCAGTCGCGTCCTGGCATCGA
>PMLI01000334.1 GCA_003158835.1 Acidimicrobiaceae bacterium | reverse complement strand
CATGACAGGTGCGAGGTGGCAGATGGGACCGGGGAACTTGACGACAGGAGGCGGTGATGGCTGAAACTGCATACCGTATGAGCGGCGCCCGCAAGGCGGCGCTCCTGCTTGTCTCGCTCGGCCAGGACCGTGCCGCTCGCGTGGTCCAGGCGCTGACAAACGAGGAAGTCGAACAGGTGATGGCGGAGATCGCCAACCTCGGGCCCGTGGACGAGCCCCTCGTCAACCAGGTCATGAAGGACTTCATCGCTCAAGCCCACCGCCAGTCCCACGCCCCCCAGGGGGGAGCGGACGTGGCTCGGGACCTGCTGTCCCAGGCGTTGGGTAGCCAGTCCAAAGCGGAAGCGATCATGGCCCGGATCGGCGGGGCCTCGGCCGGGGCCCACTTCCGGGCGGTCACGGCCCTGGACGCGGGCGTGGCCGCCTCGGTGCTGGCGCACGAACACCCCCAGACCATCGCTCTGGTCCTGTCCAAGCTGCCCCCCGACCGGGCTCTGGCCATACTGCGGGAACTCCCCGAGACGGTCCGAGGTGACATTTCCTACCGCATCGCCACGTTGAAGCCCCCGAGCCCCGAAGCGCTCCGGACCGTCGAGGCCGGCCTCGAGCGCCGCATCGTCTCTGCCGCCGCCGGCCAGCGCCTGCGCGTCGAAAGCGACCCCCTCAAGCCGCTCATGGAGATCCTGACCCGGGCCGACGCAGAAACCGAGCGGACGATACTCGGGCGCATCGACGAAGTCGACCCGCAGCTGGGCTCGGACATACGCCAGCGCCTCTTCACCATCGAAGACCTCGTGAAGCTCGAGGACAAGGCGTTGCAATTGCTATTGCGCCAGGTCGACTCCAAGGAACTGGCCCTGGGCCTCAAAGGCACCAGCGAAGCCGTGCGGGGGCGGATCTCGTCCAATCTCTCGGAAAGGGCCCAGGAAAACCTGCGAGAAGAAATGGACCTTCTCGGGCCTCAGCGCCTGCAAGACGTTGAATAAGCCCGCAAGGAGATAGTGCGCACCGTGCGCCAGTTGGAGCAGGAAGGCACGATCGTCGTGTCCAGGAGCACCGATGACTATATCGAGTGATCCTTTCGTCGCTCCGTCCGAGGGCGTTACGACCAACCTCCCCGGCTTCATCGAAATGGGAAAGGTGCTACAGGAGCTGACCACGCCCCAGGAGCGCTACGACCACGGCTTTCAGAGGGGCTACATGGCCGGCTACGCCGAGGGCGCCCGACAGGCTCAGGCCGAAAACGCCAGCGAGCTCGCCTCCCACAAGGCCGCCTATGCCGCCACCCAGGCCCGGGCCAGTGCCCTTGTCAGCCAGCTGGCCAGTGCCACCGACGGGTACCTGGCCCGCTGGAGCGGGCGCGACATCGCCCTGACCGAGGAGCTCTTGGCAGCGGCTTTCGCGCTGGCCGAGGCCGTGGTGGCCTGCGAGCTGCGCACCCGCCCCGACCGCCCCGTCGAGGTGGCCAAGGCGGCCCTGGCCAGCCTGCCGACGGGGCCCGTGGTGGCGCGGGTGCACCCCGATGACGCAGCCTTTATGCGCGAAGCGTTGGGCCCCGCCAGCACGGGGGCGGCCGTTAGCATCGTGGCCGACCCGGCCGTGGGACCGGGGGGCTGCACCGTCACGTGCGCCGGCACGACCGTCGACGCCCGGGTGACGGAGGCGCTGAGCCGGGCCCGGGCCGCTTTCTGCGAGCCCGTGGCCAAGGTCGACGTCGGCACGCCCGAGACCGAAGGCAAGCCCGGGCCCCGGGCGGCGGTGGAGCTGTGACGGCGGCGATCTGCCTGCGCGACCGGCTCGACGCCGCCAGGGCCGCGGCGCGGCCTCGGTCCAGCGGCAGGGTCCGTTCCGTAGTGGGCATGAGCGTGACCGTCGAAGGTGTCCAAGCCGCCATCGGAGAGGCGGTCGCCGTGGCCCGGCCGGGCGGCGAACTGGTGGCCGAGGTCGTGGCCATAGGCGAAGACGGCCTGGTGTGCATGCCGCTGGGGGAGCTGGCCGGCGTGCGCTCGGGCGCCATGGTCCAACTCGCCCCCGGGCGCCTGTCCGTGCCCGTCGGCGACGCCCTACAGGGAAGGACGCTCGACGCCCTGGGCCGGCCCATCGACGGCGGCCCCAGCCTGCGCGACCTGCCCCGGGTACCGACGGGCGGGACGCCTCCCCACCCCCTGCGCCGGGCCCTGGTCGACTTGCAGATGCCGCTCGGTGTGCGCGTGGTGGACACCCTGCTGCCGTGCGGCAGAGGTCAGCGTTTGGGGATATTCGCGGGGTCGGGCGTAGGGAAATCGAGCCTCTTGTCAATGGTCGCCCGCGGCACCGAGGCGGACATCTCGGTCCTCGCTCTGGTGGGCGAGCGCGGCCGTGAGGTCCGGGAAATGATCGAGAACGACCTGGGGCCGGCCGGATTGGCCCGGTCGGTGGTCGTGGTGGCTACTTCGGACGGGCCCGCCCTCATGCGCCTCCAGGCCGCGCAGACGGCGACCCGGATCGCGGAATGGTTCAGGGACCGGGGCCGCCACGTCGTGCTGATGATGGACAGCCTGACCCGGTTTTGCATGGCCCAGCGCGAGGTCGGTCTGGCGGCAGGCGAACCGCCCGCCACCAGAGGCTACCCGCCGTCGGTCTTCGCGCTCATGCCGCGCCTTTTGGAGCGCGCCGGGGCGGGAGAAGTCGGCAGCATAACGGGCCTGTACACCGTGCTCGTCGAAGGCGACGACATGAACGACCCCGTCGCCGACGCGGCCCGGGCCATCCTCGACGGTCATATAGTCCTTTCCCGAAGGCTCGCCACGTCCGGCCATTTCCCGAGTATCGACGTACTCGAATCGGTCTCCCGGGTGGCGCCGCGCATAATGACGGCCGAACAAATTGGCCAGGCTTCAGAGCTCCGCCGCCTGATGGCGGCCTATCGCGACGCCAAGGACCTCATCGAAATAGGCGCGTACGCAAAGGGCACCAACCCGGTAGTCGACAGGGCTGTCCAGTTGAAACCGGCGATCGATCATTTCCTGCGCCAGGACGCGGCCACGGTGGCACCCATTTCCCAGAGCCTGGCGGCCCTGGCCATGTTGGTGGCGCCGTGAAGCGCTACGAGTTCGCTCTGCAGTCCGTGCTCCGGGCCCGGCGCGCCCAGGAAAGCGTGGCCCGGGCCGACCTTCTGCGGGCAAACCTCAACGCGACCGCGGCCGAAACGGCGGAGGACCGGAGCCGCGCCCATTACGAAGATGTCATAACCGCCGATGGCGTGGCTTTCCTGGTGCACAGGCAACGTTCCGAACTGGCGGCCGGGTCGCTTATAGGAGCCCGCGGGTCGGTGGCCGAAGCGCGGGCGGCGGTGGCGACGGCCATGGAGGGCTACATCGCGGCGGCGCGTTCGGTGTCCGTGCTGGAGCACCTGGACGAACGCCACCGCCAGGAGCACGGCGAAGCTGTCCAGCGCCAGGAAGCCAACCAGGTGGACGAGCTGGTAATAAGCCGGTACGGCCGCGACCGCCGACAGACCGCGGCGAAAGCGCGGCCCCAACCATGACCTACGTCGACGGCCTTCCCGGCGTGCTCGCCCAGGTAAGCCAGATCCAGGCCACCCTGGCGTCGGCTCCGAGCGCCGTGCCCGGTGATTTCGAGTCGGTGCTGGCCCAGGTCTCGTCCATATCTCAGTTGGTGAGCGCACCGGCGCCGCTGTCGTCTGATTTGTCCGGCAGCTACGGATGGCCCCTGGAGGAAGGCGCCACGGTCTCCCCCGCCACCGCCGAGGCGGTCGAAACCAGCGATCAGCCGGCGACGCCCAGGGTCAAGCTCTACCACGAGCGGACCGAGTCGCTCGCCCCCATCACGACAGAGAGCTCTTCGGGCGCCACGGGCGCCACGGGCGCGATGAGCTCGTCCAGCATCGTGGGCCAGGCGGCGACGTCAGGAGCCGCCACCGGTCAGTCGGTCGTGGCGGACGCGCAGAAGTTCCTCGGCGTGCCTTACCTATGGGGAGGCACGAGCCCCACCCAGGGAGTCGACTGCTCGGGGCTGGTCCAGGACGTGTACGCCGAGGTGGGCATATCACTGCCCCGGACATCGCAGGAGCAAGCCACGGTGGGCGAGCCCGTAGCCAGCCTGGCCGACGCCCAACTGGGCGACCTGGTCTTCTTCCCCGGCACAGACGGGACCGCCTCTGCCCCTGGGCACGTGGGGATCTACATCGGCAACGGCGAGATGATCGACGCACCTTTCACGGGAGCGGACGTCAGGGTCGACCCCGTGGGCACCCCGACGGCGGTCCGGCGAGTGATCGGTGTGGTTGGCGCGACGACGCCGATGGCGGAAACCGCGGACGTCGCCGGCGCACTCGATGCGAGCGCGACCTCGTCCGCCACGCCCGGCTCGTGCAGCTTCGACGACGCCGACTTCGCCAGTGCCGCGGCCACCTACAGCGTGCCCGAGAACCTGCTCAAAGCGGTGGCCGGGGCTGAGTCCGCCTTCCAGCCGAGCGCGGTCAGCAGCGCCGGGGCCGAGGGCCTCATGCAGTTGATGCCCGCGGTGGCCTCGTCCCTCCATGTCAACCCGTTCAACCCGGGCCAGTCCATCATGGCAGCCGCCCATCTTCTGTCCTCGTACCACGGGCAGTTCGGGTCCTGGCCGCTGGCCCTGGCCGCTTACAACGCCGGCCCCGGGGCCGTCGAGGCGTACTCCGGTATACCGCCCTACGCAGAGACCACGGCCTACGTGAGCAAGGTCCTCACCAACGCCGGAATGGCCGACTGATGCCGACGATCGCCGCCGTCAAGTCGGGCTCAACCGTGCAGGCCAACCAGGCGCAGCCGGTGCCGGGTTCCAGCGACGCCGCCTTCGCCAGCGTCATGGCCGCGTTAGGCGTTCCCGGTCAGGGCACCCCGGCAGCCGCAGCCCCGGGGGACGGAGCCCCCAAACAGGCGCCCGTCACCACCTCGGGCCCTTCCAGGACCGGCGACCCCGACGACATGAGCGATGGTCCCGAGGACCAGGCCACAACCCCGAGCACGGTCGGCAGCAGCCCGGCGGCCGGGACCACAGTGGCAAGCAGCGGCACGATTGGGGCCGGCGGCACGGCCGGCGGGGCCGATGCCAGCACGGCCACTGCCGGAACGGTCGGAGCCGGCGGACTGGGGCCCAACTTCCCGGGCTTAGTACACTCCCCCACCGGCCGCGCTCCGGCCTCGGCTTGGCCGCCCCTTGCGGCGGCTCCCTCGCTGCTCAGCGCCGGTCCAGGTGCGGCGCTGAGCGCGACCACCGGGCCCCAGGCGGGCGGGCCGCCGGCTGAGGGAGCGAGCGCGGGGGCGTCCCCAAGCTCGGAAGCGGCCCTCAACGATCTGGCCGCAAAGCTGGCGACCATCCAACTGGCAGTGGTCGCCAGCCCGAGCCGTACGGCGCCCTCGACCGGGCCTGCGAACCAGATCGGCCAGGGCGGCACAGGCACGGCCGTCCCGGCCGGCCCGAGCCCGAGCCCCACGGGCGTCGCGGCCGTCCCGCCGGCCTCTGCACAGCCCCCAGTTCCCGATGTGGAACTGGCGGGCTCAGCGGCGCCGCCGGTCCCGGCCGCCCCTGTGAGCGGGCCTGGTGCCTCTGACACGGCGGCCTCCGCAGCCCGGGTCAGCCCGGCCGACGTTCAGGGCACCCGAGCCAGCCCGGCCGCGCCCGGACCGACGGCATCTTCCGGCGTGAGCGCCACCTCGGACGACGGTCCTGGGGCCGCCACCGAGAGCTCCACCGGTGCACGGGTGAGCGGACTGGTAGACGGGCCGGCCGCTTCCGGCCTGACACCGACGCCCGGCACGGGACCAGCGTCGGGAGGCCAGGCCGGGACGACGTCCGGAACCCCGGT
>PMLI01000332.1 GCA_003158835.1 Acidimicrobiaceae bacterium | reverse complement strand
CGTGGCAGGTGACGAAGTTGATGGTCGTGCCGGGCTGGCGCCGAAGGCCGGGACGGGGCGCGTTGGTGGCATACATGTCGGGGCTCCCGGCCAGCCGGGCCCCTGTCCAACGGGGACTGGGGGCCCGCGCCCGCCAGAAATCCCGCATGATGTCGCGGTACTGGCCGTTCCATTCCGACCACCGGGGCGGGAACTGGCCTTGCTCGTTGCCGGCGCCGGTCCATGGCTCGGCGATGAGTTTGGCCCGGGCCAGCGTCGGGTCCTGAAGGACTAGGTCGAAGAACGCGGCCGTCTTGTCCCAGCCGGGGTCGGCATCGCCCGGGCTCCCCGGCTCGTCGCTGGCCAGCACGGCGGCCAGGTCAAAACGGAAGCCGTCGACGTGCATCTCGTCGACCCAGTAGCGCAGCGAGTCGAGGATCAGCCTTCGGACCTTCGGGCTCGCCGCGTCTATGGTGTTCCCGCAACCGGTGAGGTTGTCGTACAGCTGGGCCTGGCCGGGGACAAGCTGGTAGTAGGCGGCATTATCGATGCCTCGGAAGCACAGCGTGGGCCCGGTCTCGTCGCCTTCGGCGGTGTGATTGAACACGACGTCCAGCACGACTTCGATGCCCTCGGCGTGAAGGGCTTTGACCATGGCTTTGAACTCGTCGACCTCCGACCCCGGGGGCCTACCGGCGCGCCGGGCCGCTGAGTAGCCGCCGTGCGGGGCGAAGAAGCCGATCGTGTCATATCCCCAGTAATTGCTGAGACCCTGGCCGGCGAGCACGCCGTTGGTCAGCGACTGGTGGACCGGGAGCAGCTCGACCGCGGTTACCCCCAGACGCTTCAGGTAGGCGATGACATCGGGGTGGGCCAGCCCCGCATACGTTCCCTGGTCAACCGCGGGCACAGCGGGGTGGCGGACTGTGAAACCCTTGACGTGTAACTCGTAGATGACGCTGTCGGCCAGGGCGTACCCGGGTGGGCGGTCCTCCCCCCAATCAAAGCTGCTGTGCACCACGACCGACCGGGGCGCATCTGGGGCTGAGTCCGTCGCGTCCACCGTGGCGGGGTCGTGGGGTGAGGCGCCGTTCCACGACGGCTTCCACACCATGTTCCCGGCCACGGCGCGCCCGTACGGGTCTAGCAGGAGCTTGGCCGGGTTACAGCGGGTACCCGCGGCAGGCGAGAACGGACCGGACACCCGGAACCCGTACTGCTGGCCCGGGCTGACCCCGGGGACGAAGCCGTGCCAGATATCGTTGTCCACGAGCCCGAGCGGATGACCTGACTCGACGCCCGTGGCATCGAACACCGAGAAACTGACACCTTCGGCCACGCTCGAGAACAGGGCCACGTTGACCCCGCCGTCGACGAGGCTCACGCCCAGGGGGTAAGGAAAGCTCGGCTCACCGGTCAGGACCATGGCGCCACCCGGACCATGGTGCTACGTGGCCGTCACTTGAGCACGTCGCGGTTGCGGGCGATCCGGGCGTCCAGGTCGGCCAGGAACTTGTCCAGCGCGGCGCGTTTGGCTTCGACGATGACGCGCAGGTGCTCCTGCAGGACGAGGCACTCCCGAGCCAGCCCGGTCCGCTCCTCAGCTCCGGTGCGCTCATCGTGGTAGGCCTCCCGGATCTGGGATATGCGGTCGTCATTACGCAGAACGAGCGCGATCTCGTCGAGGTTGAGCCCGAGCAGCGTCTGCAGCTCGCGGATCCGGCCCACCCGGGCCAGATCCTCCTCCGAATAGCGGCGCATGCCGCCGGGTGTCCGGCCACACGGTGTGATGAGCCCCAGCTGCTGGTAGTAGCGCAGGGCCCGCTCCGAGACGCCGATGAGATCGGCGGCGGCACCAATGCTCAGCAGGTCGTTGGCCCGGCCGGTGCCGATCTCTTTGACCGGCTCTCTCACCAGCTCTTTCACCGGGCGGCCACTCCCACGGGGGTCTCTTCGACCAGGCCGACGGCCGATGCGCTTTCAGCCGCGCCCTCAGCCAGCTCCACGGGCACGGGCTGCGCCGAGTGGACGTAACGGTTGCCACGCAGGGCACTGGCGATAACTGCTATGAGGGTGGCGCCGGCGGCGAAGTCGAACGCCAGGTGCAGGCCGTTGGCGAAGGGTTGCTCGATGAGCCTCGGGAAGAACGACCGGCCGGTCACGTAGGCCGCTTGGTGGGCCGTCATGTGCGCAAGGGCACCGGTGGGCCCGAGCAGTTCCTTGACCGGGTTGAACCCGAGGAAGGCGGAGAACAGGCTCCCGATGGGCGGCTCGTTCGCCACCAGGCGGGCCGCCGCGGGCGCGACGCCGGCCGCGGTCAGGCCCTGGTAGAGGTGCGTCGGCAGGTCGGCGGCCAGCCCGAGCGTCACGATCGTGAAAAACAGGCCCATCGACAGCACGGTGGCCGAGTTCTGGAAGGTGTTCAACATCCCTGATCCCGCGCCCCTCTGATCAGGCGGCAGGCTGTTCATCACCGAGGCCTGGTTGGGCGAGAAGAAGAGCCCCATCCCGATGGCGAACAGGAAGATGAGAAGGGCGAACCAGAGGTAGCTGAAGTTCATCGGCAGCAATTCGAGGAGCAGGAACGCCGACCCGCTCACCATCAGTCCCGCCGTCGCCAGGCCCCGCGCCCCCAAGCGGTCGGACAGCACTCCCGAGACAGGGCCCATGACCAGGAAGCCGACCGTGAGAGGCACCATGAAGATACCCGCCCACAACGGCGTCTGGCTGAAGCTGTAACCGTGTTGGGGGAGCCAGATCCCCTGTAGCCAGATGATCAACATGAACTGGAGACCGCCCCGGCCGAGAGCGCCGAGCAGGCCGGCGATGTTGCCGGCGGTGAACGCCCTGATCCGGAACAGGCCGAGGCGGAACATGGGTGAGGGGGCCCGGGTCTCGATGAAGAGGAACAAGCCCAGTATGGCCACGCCCCCGAAGACGCCCAGGAGCACCCAGGGGTTCGTCCACCCCGTGGGGTGGCCGCCATAGGGGAGGAGCGAGTAGATGATCCCCGTCAGCAGCGCGACCAGGCCGACCGCGAACGTGGCGTTGCCGAGCCAGTCGATCTTGGCCCGTACCCGGATCCCGTTGTCCTGGAGCTTGCGGTAGGCCCACACCGTCCCGAAGAGCCCGAACGGGACTGAGACCAGGAAAACGAGGTGCCACTCGATGGGAGCCAGGACACCACCGAGCACCAGGCCGAGGAACGAACCGCTCACCGCTGCGATCCCGTTGATCCCCATCGCCTTGCCCCGCTCGTCCGACGGGAAGGCGTCGGTCAGGATGGCGCTCGAGTTGGCAAAGAGGAACGCACCCCCGACGCCCTGGAAGACGCGCATGACGATGATCCACAGAGCGCCGGCGGTGCCACTGAGCCACGTGACCGATAGCAGGACCGAGAACAGCGTAAAGACGGCGAACCCGAGGTTGTACATCTTGACGCGCCCGTACATGTCCCCGACACGGCCCAGGCTCACCACGAGCACGGCCGTCACGAGCAAGAAACCCATGAACACCCAAAGGAAGTACGAAGTGTTGGAGGGCGTCAGCGGGTTGAGGTTGATACCTCTGAAGATGTCGGGGAGCGAGATCAACAGAATGGACTGGTTGATCGTCACCATCAGCACGCCCAGGGTGGTGTTCGACAGGGCGATCCACTTGTAGTGCCCTTCCCGCCTGCTCGCCTCCGGCCGGGCCCTGTCCAGTGTCATGGTCGTCGTCATTCGCTCTCCTCCGCTACCTTACGGCGCAGCCTAGCCGCGCCTTGACGTTGACGTTAGAGTCACGAAGACGGAATGCTAGGAGAGCCTCACGGCCGCCGGCGCCGCGATAGCTCCACCTCACGCCGGTGGCGATAACCCGCCGCACACCGCCGGTCCCGGCCTCACAAAGCCGTTCCCGGCGGGCACGCGGCAATGCCTTGCATACCGTCAGCAAGCCTGCCAGACTTGAAGGAACTCGGCTGCAAAACGTTTTGCAACTGAAAGAGGGGGAGATGCACGGGACCGGTCGAAGGACGACCATCCGGGATGCTGCTCGAGCGGCTGCCGCCAGTCCTCTGCGCTCGGGCCCGGGCCGGATTTCGCGAAGAGGTCCCCGTGCCCGAAAATAGAGGGGACGGCGGTCGCCCCCATTTACCTGATGAGATGGTGCCGGCCCCGCTACGGGCTGGGCCATGCGCTGCCAGAGAGCATGCGTGCTGTTGAGATGAAACCATGGGAATTGTTCGCAAAGACCAGACGAGAAGATCCAACGAACCAGGAGGATATCCATGCACATTCAGGAGAATGAACCTGTCCTTCCGTCCCCGGGAAGCAACCCTTGGCGCAAGCTGGTCACCAGGCGCCAGGTACTCAGCGCAGCCGGGAAGGGAGCGCTGGCTATAGGAGCAGGCGGGGCGCTCAGTGGCCTCGTCAACTCCTCGGCCGGTGCCAGCCCGGCGCGTGCTGCCGGCCGGTCCCCGGCCGCGTCGGGGATCAACCTCAACTTCGGCATCGAGTACACCACCCCGTCCCCTCAGAACGCGGTACGCAAGATCGTTATCAACCCGTTCCTGAAGGCCCATCCCGACGTTTCCGCAATAAATTACACTGTTTTCAATAACGCGGGGGCGCTGGACAGCGGGCTCAAGTTGGATTTTGCCTCGGGCACGGGCCCGGACCTCTTCGACGAGAACGGGCCGTCCTACATGCCGCCGTTCGCAACGAGCCATACAGCGATGGAGCTCGACGGGTTCTACGCCAAGTACAATTTGGTAAAGAGGATGTTCCCCTGGACGGTGGAGCCCAACCTGTTCAAGGGCCATTACTACGCCGTGCCCTGCGAGTACGAGGGCCTGCACCTCTGGTACAACGTGGACATCTTCAAGAAGTACGGCTGGACGGTACCCGCCAACTATGACGACATCCTGTCGCTGGGCAAGGAGATCAAGTCCAAGGGCCTGATGGTCTTCGCGGCCGGTTTCAGTGATTGCCTGCCCTGCTGGGAGTGGTACCACACGTGGGCCCTCAACGCCCAGCTAGGTGCCAAGGGCCTCCGCCAGGTCCTCACCGGTCGGCGCCCGTGGACAGACCCGATGGTCGTTACCGCCATGGAAAACCTGAAGCAACTCTGGGACCTTGGGTTCATCGCCAACAAAGACGCCAGCGCCATCACCTACAACGAGCACTGGACGCTGTTCGGCGAAGGAAAGGCCGCCATGGTCATGGAGGGTACGTGGGGCTTCGGTGGGGTATCCACGTTCTTCCCGCACATCAACTATGGCATCGCCCAGCTCCCCATGTGGAACCCCCTGGTAGAGACGATCACTCCTATCGGAGTGGGTGAAGTGATGGGGATCCATGCCGCCACCAAATACCCGGCGCTCTGTGAGGAATTTCTTGCCTCTCTGTGCGCTCCGACGTCTGAGAAAGTGGCTTCAGAGCTGGCCGCAGAGCTGGCCGGCATCTACGTGCCGTGCGTGCCGATCTCCACGAATGCGTTCGCTCCCGGGAGCACGCCCAAGCTCTACCCGCAGACGCTCGGCGCACTCCAAAAGGCCATGGCCGCCGGGAAGTGCGGGTACGTGGCTTGGTGTTCATGGCCGTTTGCCACCGAGGCCTACATGTACGACAACCTCTCGTCGATGTTGTTGGGCACCATCTCCGTCGCCGATTACCTCAAGGGGACGCAAGCGGTCTTCAACAAGGACAAGAAGGCCGGGAACCTTCCCACGTGCCCGGTGCCGAACGTCACCGCATAAGCTGAGCCAGTGGCCAGCGTTACCGTCAGCAGGCGGCCCGCGAACGCAGAGGCCTCTGGGCCTCTGCGTTCGCGGCCGCCCGGGCGGCGCCGGGGGCGAGCACCGGGCCGGCGTTCAGGGTGGCTTTTCATTCTCCCCGCGCTGGTCATCAATGTGCTGGTCATGGGCGTTCCTTCAATCGCCAGCTTCGTCCTGTCCCTCTTCAACTGGAACGGCATAGGCGCGGCCCACTTCATAGGCCTGCAGAATTTTCGGGACCTGTTCAGCCAGGATCCGGTTTTCGTAGGTGCGATTGTCCATGTCCTCAAGTGGACGGCGGTCTTTCTCACCGTCCCCGTTGCCCTGGGCCTGGGGGCGGCCGTACTGATCACCCGGATCAACCGTTTTCAGATCTTCTATCGCACGATCCTGTACGTGCCGGTGACCGTGGCGAGCGTGGTCGTGGGTGGTACGTGGGCGTGGTTGATGGACCCGATCGCCGGGGTCAATTCCGTACTGCAGGCGCATGGTCTGGGGTTTATGGCGCTGGGGTGGTTGACCAACCCGAACATCGCTCTGTACTCGGTCATGTTCGCCAACGTGTGGGCCTGGTGGGGCTTCCTCTGCATACTGTTCCTCACCGGGCTGGGCCAGATCGACCAGGGGCTGTACGAGGCTGCTCGAGTTGACGGCGCCAGCCAGTGGACCATGTTCCGCCGGATAACGGTGCCGCTGCTGCGCCCAACTCTGGTGTTCGTGGGCCTCCTCACAACGCTGTGGTCCTTCACCACCTTCGATTACCCGTACATAATGACCCAGGGCGGGCCGGCCCACGCCTCGGACACTCTGGCGACATGGATGTACTTCAACCTGATCAACTACAGCAGCGCCGGGTACGCGAGCGCGATCGCGGTGTCCACCACCGGCTTCCTCCTGGTCGTCATCGCCGGGTATGTCTACACCCGGCTCCGGGGATGGGACGTTTAGACGTGGCTCGCCTTCGCCGGAAGAAGCGAAAGGCGCTGCGCCACCCGATCGCGCACGGGATCCTGCTGGTGCTGGCGGCGACGGCGTTGGCGCCAATCTGTATCCTGTTGTTGAACTCCCTGCGGTCAAACGAGGCCATCTCCGGAGGGCCCATCGGGTTCCCTTCTTCTCCCGTGTGGTCCAACTACACCTCCGCCTGGGATACCGCCGGCTACTCCGTCGCCTTCCGCAACTCGCTGATCGTGTCCGCCAGCACGGTGCTGGGTGTCTGCACCTTTGCCGGCCTGGCCGCCTACGGGCTGGCCCGCATCCGGGTACGCGGCTCCGGGCTGGTACTCGTCTACCTACTTATCGGCCTGACGCTGCCGGCCCAGCTGTTCCTCACGCCCCTTTTCATCGCCTGGGTGCACCTGCACCTCAACAACAACCTGTTCGGTCTGATCTTCATATATTGGGGCATCTACATGCCTTTTGGGACGCTGCTGCTGCGGTCGTTCTTCATCTCGCTGTCCCCTGAGTTCGAGGAGGCGGCCCGGGTGGACGGGTGCAACGAGCTCCAGGTCTTCCGCCGGGTCGTCGTCCCGATGGCATGGCCGGCGCTGGTGAGCCTGGCCGTGATCATCGCCGTGTGGAGCTGGAACGAGTTCTTTTTCGCGGTCACGTTCCTGACCAACCCCAACGTGCAGACGGTGGCAGTGCGCTACTACCGGTTCCTGGGGATTTACTCGTCCAACCTCGCCGACATTTCCGTCGGTGGCCTGGTCGTGTGCTGCGTTCCCGTGACTTTCTTCATCCTGCTCCAGCGGCGGTTCGTCCAGGGCCTGGCCGCCGGCGGGCTCAAGGGTTAGGGGAGAAGCCCGGAATGCCGGCGATCGAGGGCGAGGGCAGGCCGCTGGTGATCGTCGACCCGTACCCGTACACCTACCATCAGATCTTCACCCCGCCGAGGTCCGCCTGGCTGCGACAGCAGTTCGAGGTGGTCTCGGCGCCGGAGGGCGTCCCACTTGATGACGGGGTACTCGAGGAGCACTTAGGGGAGTGCGTGGCCATTGTCGGCCTGATGCCGCTGGGAAAGGACCGCCTCGAGCTGGCGCCCAAGTTGAAGGTGATCTTCAACTCCGGGGGCAACTTCAAGCAAAACATCGATTACGAGTACTGCTTCGAGCGCCGGGTCCACGTCCTCAATTGTGGTCCTGCCTACGCCGAGGCGGTGGCAGAGCTGGCGCTGGGCCTGGCGCTGGACCTCGGTCGAGGGATTTCGCGAGAAGACCGTCGCTTCCGGGCCGGCGAGGAACGCTACCTGTTCGCTGGTAACGCCGACGTGGTGCAGTTGTTCAGGGCCCGGGTGGGCCTGATCGGTTTCGGCTCCCTGGGTAGGGAGCTCCTGCCTCTGCTGGCGCCTTTCCGGTGCCAGGTGAGCATCTACGATCCCTGGTTGCCGGCCAGCGTGATTACGAAGGCGGGCGCGGTGGCGGCGGGGCTGGACGAGGTATTGCGCGGTTCGGAGTTCTTGTTCGTCCTGGCCGGGGTGACGAGCGAAAACGAAGGTTTTCTCGACGCGGGCCGGTTGGACGAAGTTGCGGCCGGGAGTTGTGTGGTTCTCGTCAGCAGAGCGGCGGTCGTCGAGTTCGACGCGTTGCTCGACCGGGTGGCGGCGGGCCGGTTCCGGGCCGCCATAGATGTGTGGCCCGAAGAGCCGGTCCCAGCAGGATCTCGGGCACGTCGCATGGAGGACCTGGTGCTGTCCGCCCACCGCGCCGGCGGGATCCGTTCCGCCTTTTATGAGATCGGCGAGATGATCTGCGACGACTTGGGGCTCATCATGCAAGGCCTGGCGCCGGTGCGGATGCAGCCGGCGGCCTGGGAACTGGTCCGGCGGTACCGGAGCCGCTAGGTCGGACGGACCATGGAGTGCCCGGGGTCGTCGGCTACTGTGGTCCGCATGCCCCGATGCCAGGGTCACGCTCTATGCCCGGGAGGTCGCGGCTAAGTGCCGGGCCACCGCTGACCGGGAGGCGACTGCCAGCAGTTTGCTGGCGAGTTGGGTGTCGAGTACGAGCGGCTGCTCCGGATCATGAGGTTGGTATCGCGCCATCCTGCTTACAGGGAACGGGTCAGCGAACTGGTCTCGAATAGGCCGGACGACCTCTGGTACGACGAAGACCTGGGATGGGCTGTCACGTACCAGCTGACCGAGGGCCGAACCCTCGGCTTTGCCATAGCGGGGCCGGCCGAGGTAACCGAGGGCTCCCGCGTATACCGCGCCTACGAATGCCGCGAACTATGAGTTTCTGTGGGTCGGCGTGTTCTCGGTCTATCGGGTCGGGTCAGGCCGTGGCGTGCCTGTAGGGCCCAGGTTCGCACAGGCTCGGTGCGTCTCGTCGACGCGGTGCGTGAGCTTGCACCGGTCCATGTGCTCGAGCAGGGGTAAGGCAGCGCGGCGCGACGTCCCCAATGCTTGGCGAGCGGCGGACAGGGTGAACGGCTGTGGGAGCCGGGCCAGGATCTCGGCTGCCCGCTGAGGGGCGTCGGGCCGTAACACGACCCCTCCGGGGAGCACCAGCAGTACACCGGCGGCGGCCGCGGCGCGCAGCTGGCGGGCCCCGGCTCCGGCCGCCACCAACTCGCCGGCTTGCGGGGCTTGGAACGGCGAGCTTTCCAAAAGGGCCAGCAGGGGCGCCAAAGCCCGGGCCAGCCCCGGGCTCAGGGCCCGGCCGCGGCCCCGGAGCCTGACCTCCCCTCCGGCGAGGACCAAGCCAGGGCAACCGTCGACGAGAGGCGGCAGCAGCGCCTGGCCAGGCAGGCCGAGCCTCTGCACGGCCTCGGCCCGAGCGACGCCGGACCGGACCAGCCGGTCAGGACGGAGAGTTTCCTCGGAGAGCATCCGGGCGAGCTCGTATTGCCAGCGCTGCCATACGGGTGCGCCGATGACCCAGCCCGCTTCCTCCACGGCCCCCGAGGGCAAGGAGTTACCAGCCACGCCGAGTTGGGTGAGCAGCGCCCGGGGAACGACGCCACGCCGCTCGATTTCACCGGCTGCGTCTGGCACCACACCTACCCGGGCCAGCTCCAGAGCCCGGTTTTTCGCCGCGCCCCGCCCGGTCAGCGCCGGAGGAGCCGGGTCCAGTACCACCGCGCCGCTGAGCACACGGCGCATGCCGGGGTCGCGCAGCACGGCCCGGTCCCCGACTTGTAGGGGCAATGACGAGTGCAACCGCAGTCGGAGATATGGCGGGCCGATGGTCCTGACGTCTACGGGTACGGCCGCGCTGCCAATATGCAGGACGAGCTGGCGAGGCAGCCGCTCACCCGCACCGGCCGGGCACAGGACGTCTACTTGGTCGGCCAGGTGCCACGCCCCGGGCGTGAGCAGCGCCTGGCCCCGATGGACCTTCTCACGTGGGACCGACCGGAGGTTCAACGCCACGCGCGCCGGCGCCGCCGCTTGCGGCACGGGACGGCCGAGCGTCTCTACCCCGCGCACCACCACGATTTCCTGGCCGAGTTCGAAGCGGTCATCGACGGCCACCGTGCCGGCGGTGAGGGAGCCGGTCAGGACGGTGCCGTAGCCCCGGACCGAAAACGACCGGTCGCCCCACAACCGCACCCGCCCATCGGTGGGGGGCGACGGCAGCCCGCTCACCAAACGGTCCAGCGCGGCGCGTAGTTCGGGCAGGCCCATGCCGGTGAGCGACGAGACCGCCACTGCTTCGAGGGTCTCCAGGTTCGTTCCCGAGAGACGTTCCCGGGCGCCGGCCAGAGCGGCCGCCGGATCCGCCAGGTCGCTCCTGGTCACGGCCAGTACGCCGTGGCGAACACGGAGTGCGTCGAGGGCGGCGACGTGCTCGGTGGTCTGGGCGGCCCAGCCTTCGTCGGCGCTCACGACCAGCAGCACGGCCGGAACAGGTCCGGCGCCCGCCAGCATGTTGGTCATGAAGCGCTCGTGGCCGGGCACATCGACGAAGGCCACTTCCGCCCCCGAAGGAAGCAAAGTCCAGGCGTAGCCGAGGTCGATGGTCATTCCCCGCCGCTGCTCCTCCGCCCAGCGGTCCGGCTCCATCCCGGTCAGCGCCCGCACCAGCGCCGACTTACCGTGATCGACGTGGCCGGCCGTGGCGATCACATACATCGCAGTACCGCACCGGCCAGTGCCGCGTCCTCCTCTTCGGCGACGCAGCGCAGGTCGAGCAGACAGAGACCACGTTCGACCCGGCCGACGACGCACGGGTCGCCGAGACGGAGAGGTCGGGCCAGCGACTCGTCCACGGCCACGGCCCAGCCCGGCAGGGCTACACCCGGCGCGCCACCACCGCCCACAACACCGGCGCTGGCGACCACCTCGCCACCGACGAGTGCCGCTAGCACCGAGCAGCGTTCCCGCAGATGGGCGGGACGGGCGCGAAGTGCTTGCCAGACCGGGGGCGGCGGGCCGAGCAGGGTGGCCTCCAGGGCGGCCAGGGTCAACTTGTCCACGCGCAGCGCCCGGGCCAGCGGGTGACGGCGGAGCCGGCGCACCAGGGCGGCTTCGCCGGCGACGATGCCGGCCTGAGGTCCTCCCAGGAGCTTGTCGCCGCTCGCAGTCACCAGCCGGGCGCCGTCCCGGAGGGCGGTGGCGACGTCGGGCTCGTCCCTCAGCAGCGGATCGGGCCGCAACAGTCCCGAGCCGACGTCCACCACCAGCGGTGGGCCGAGAGCAGCCAACTCCCGGACGGTTGCCTGCGAAGTAAAACCCTCGACCCGAAAATTGGACGGGTGGACCTTGAGCAGGCAGCCGGTCCGGGGACCTATGGCGGCGGCGTAGTCGGCCGCCGTCGTACGGTTGGACGTCCCCACCTCGTGGACGCGGGCGCCCGTGACCACGGCCAGGTCGTGCAGGCGGAAGCCGTCGCCGATCTCCACCATCTCGCCGCGGCTCCAGATGACCTCTCGGCCTGGCGCAAGCACGCTCAAGGCCAGGAGCAGTGCGGCCGCACCATTGTTGACCACGGCGACGCCACCGGCCTCGGGCAGGGCCGCGGCCAAGGCCCGCAGAGCTCCCGAACCGCGCTCCTGGCGGGCCCCATCGTGGACATCGAACTCGACATCGACGTACCCCGACGCGGTGACCAGGGCTTGCACGGCCCCGGGCCCCAGCGGTGCCCGGCCGAGGTTCGTGTGTACGACCACCCCGGTGGCGTTGATGACGCGCCGC
>PMLI01000585.1 GCA_003158835.1 Acidimicrobiaceae bacterium | reverse complement strand
GCCCCGCCCAGCCTCGGCCCCGGGGGCCGCGCCCGCCCCGGTACCACTCGGGCCCCACGTCGAAATGTTCGTGAGAATGCATGTCGGTCTCCTTTCGGTGCCTTGCGGCTGCCTCTTCTGTAACACTATATCGCGATATATCGTTCACCGGCGTGAGCAGCCCGTTAGCGGGCGCAACCGAGGTAGGCTCCGGGCGTGAAGCCCGAGGTCGGCCGGCCCACCCAGCCGGCGGCGCATGGCTGACGGCGACCCCCGGTCGGGGCCCGAAGGCGTCCCTGTGCCGGCACAGGGCGCGGACCACCCTCCCAAGCAGGCTGCGGAGCCGGCCGATAGCGCCCCGGCGCCACCCGAGCGGCTGCAGAAGGTGCTGGCCAAGGCCGGTTTGGGCAGCCGGCGGAGGTGCGAGGATCTGATAGCGGACGGCCGGGTCACCGTCAACGGTCTGACCGCGCAACTCGGGCAACGGGCCGATGGGGCCCGCGACCGTATCGCCGTCGACAACATCCCTCTCCCGGGGCGCGAGGGCGTGGTCTATTACCTGGTCAACAAGCCGGTCGGCGTCATCTGCAGCGCTTCCGACCCTCAGGGCAGGCCGATGGTCACCTCTTTGGTCCCAACCCTGCCACGGGTCTTCCCGGTCGGTCGGCTGGACGTGTCATCGGAGGGCCTGATCGTGCTCACCAACGACGGCGACCTCGCCTACCAGCTCACCCATCCGAGCTTCGGCGTGGTGAAGGAGTACGTGGTGGAAGTCGAGGGCAGGCTGTCCCGGGAGGCACTGGGGCGCCTGCGCCGCGGGGTGGAGCTGGACGACGGGGTCACGGCCCCGGCGAAGATCTCCCTACTGGGCCCGAGCACGGCCCGGATGGCCATCCACGAGGGACGCAACCGCCAGGTCCGTCGCATGTGCGAGGCGGTCGGCAGCCCCGTGCGCCGTCTGGTCCGAACCCGCGTCGGCCCCGTTTCCGACCCGCTGCTCGCTCCGGGCGCATGGCGCCACTTGGACGCGACCGAGGTTGGGCGCCTGTGGGAGGCCGCCCGCGCCCCGGTCCAGGTCTCCCGTACGGGCGCTCCGCTTTTGTCGACGAGACCCGGGCTGTTCGGCCGCTGAGATCGCCCCCGGGAGGACCGACCGTCTCTGCAATCGCAGGTCGTCCGCGGTCACTATGGTGGCCTGTGCATGCCTGCCAACCCTCTTTCCTTTTCCGGGCCCGGTGAAGTGGCCACACCGGTGTTCACGCCCGCCCCGGCCCGGCGCGTCCGGGCGTTGCGCGGCGCGACCACCGTCGACCAAGACGACTACGCCCAGGTGACGACGCGGACCATCGCCCTGGTCCGTGCCATGGTCAAGAGCAACAGCCTCGACCACCAAGACATCATCTCTATACTGTTTACGGCGACCGACGACATCCACTCGATGTTCCCGGCCACCGCCGCCCGGCAGGCGGGCTTCGGGGACGTGCCGCTGCTGTGCGCCCGGGAGCTGGACATCGACGGGATGCAGCCACGGTGCATCCGGGCCCTGATGCACGTCGAAACCGCCGCCGAGCAACTGCACCACGTCTATCTGGAAGGCGCTCGCGGCTTACGAGATGACCTCCCGGAGTAGCGCCCCGGGGCCGAGCGTGGGCTCCGGTATCAGTCCGGGGCCGAGCGTCGGCGCGGGGCGCGGNNGTACCGGCTCGAGCACCGCTCCGGGGCCGAAC
This sequence comes from Acidimicrobiaceae bacterium, assembly GCA_003158835.1. Taxonomy (GTDB): domain Bacteria; phylum Actinomycetota; class Acidimicrobiia; order Acidimicrobiales; family Palsa-688; genus Fen-671. The sequence continues at coordinate 2,324 of PMLI01000585.1, read as the reverse complement.
ACTGGTCCGGGTAACGGCAGCCGACCTGGCACGGGAGCCGGTGAGCGGCCCCGGGCGACCGTGATCGGTACCGGGCTGATCGGCGGTTCCATAGGGATGGCGCTGCGCCGTCAAGGCTGGTGGGTGAGCGGCACCGACAAGGACCTCGCCAGAGCGGCGCGGGCCCTGGAGCTCGGCGCCATCGACCAGGTGGCGGTGGACACGGACGCCGCCGCGACGTTCATCGCCGTGCCCGCGAGGGCCGTCGCCTCGATCGCCACGGCCCTGCTTTCCGAACAGGACGCCCAGGGCGCACACGCGGGGCGGGGGAAGTTCCCGACCGGGCGCGCCGGTGTGCGGGTTGTGACCGACGTGGCCGGGACCAAGCAGGGCATCGTCGCCGCCGTGAGGCACCCCCGCTTCGTCGGGGGCCACCCCATGGCCGGGTCCGAACAGGAAGGCGTGGACGGCGCCGACCCTGACCTGTTCCTCGGCGCTACCTGGGTGCTGACCCCCAGCCAGCAAACCTCGGCCGACGCGTACTCCGGGGCCCAGGCCATCGTGCGACTGCTGGGCGCCAACCCGGTCGCCGTCGAGCCTCGCCGCCACGACGAGCTCGTGGCCCTGGTGTCCCACACGCCGCACCTCACCGCCGCCGCGCTCATGAACCTGGCGGCCGATGCCGCCGCTTCTGACGCCACGCTCCTGCGCCTGGCGGCCGGCGGGTTCCGGGACATGACGAGGATCGCGGCCGGGCACCCCGGTATGTGGCCCGACATCGTCGCCGATAACCGCGACGCCATCCTGTCGACCCTGGACCAGCTCACGGGCAGCCTCGCCAAGTTGCGGGGCGTCGTGGCCGCCGGCGACCGGGACGGCCTGCTCCAGGTCCTGCAGCGCGCCCGGGAAGGGCGGGTCAACCTGCCGACCGGGGCGCCATCGCTCGAACGTGCTACGGAAGTGCGGCTACCCGTTCCGGACCGCCCCGGGGCGATCGCAGAAGTCAGCACCCTTTTGGGCGGCCTGGGCGTCAACATCTTCGACCTCGAGATAGCCCATTCCTCCGAGGGCGACCGGGGTGTGATGGTACTGATCGTGGACTCGAGCGCCGAGGAAGTCGTTCGTGCCGCCCTGGCCGGCCGTGGTTACCGGACCTACATGCGCCGGCTGGAGGGATGAGCCAAGCATGAGGAGGCGCTGGTTGGAGGACCGCTCGGCCCCCCTAGCCATCTCGGCCAGCATGAGCCAGGCATGGCGCAAGTATGAGCCCGGCATGAGGCACCAGCCATGACGGGGCCCCGCCAGCTGGTGGTCGAGCCCGCTCAGGGCCGGGCCCTCACCGGGAGGCTCCGGGCGCCGGGGGACAAGTCCATTTCCCACCGGGCCCTGCTCATCGGGGCGCGGGCGGAAGGGCGCTCGCGTATCCGTGGCCTCTCCAACGGCGACGACGTGCGCCACACCTTGGCGGCGGTGGTGGCCCTGGGAGCGGGGGCCGAGGCCGGGGGGGCAACGGGCGAGTTCTACATCGACGGGGGGGAAGGGCGGCTGCACGAGCCGGAAACCGTCGTCGACGTGGGCAACTCGGGCACCGGCATCCGCCTGCTGGCCGGGTTTGTGGCCACCATCGAGGGCCTCACCGTCCTGCAGGGAGACTCCTCCATCGCTCGCCGGCCCATGGACAGGGTGGCGGTCCCGCTCCGGCTCATGGGGGCGCGCGTCGACGGCCGCCGCCAGGGGAGCCTGCCCCCGCTGGTGGTGCGGGGCGGGGGCCTGCGCGGCACCGAGTACGCGCTGGCCGTCCCCAGCGCCCAGGTGAAATCGGCGGTGCTCCTGGCCGGCCTGGGTGCGGACGGCCCTACCACGGTGCACGAAGCCGTGCCCACCCGCGCTCATACCGAAGAAATGCTGGCCGCGGCCGGCGCCGACATCGAGGTGCGCGGCGGCGGTCCGGGGCGCGGCGACAGCGTGGTAGTGCGACCCGGCCCGCTCCGGGCGGGCGATATCGACGTCCCCGCCGACCCGTCGCAGGCCGCCTTTTGGGCCGTCGCCGCCTGCACCACGCCGGGCAGCGACCTGGTCCTGGAAGATGTTTACGTGGGCCGGGGCCGGGCCGGCTTCGTCGACGTGCTCCTGCGCATGGGGGCCCGGCTCGAACTGCTGAACCAGGACGCGGTCCGCCACACGGCCGACATCCATGTGCAGTCCGGCCCCCTGGTCGGCACTCACGTCGAGGGGGCCGAGGTGCCTTCGCTCATCGACGAGATCCCGGTCCTGTGCGTGGCGGCGGCGTACGCCGAGGGCACCACGACCTTCGCCGACGCGGCCGAGCTCAGGGTCAAGGAGAC
>PMLI01000394.1 GCA_003158835.1 Acidimicrobiaceae bacterium | reverse complement strand
GCCGTTCCGATGAACGGCCTGCGCTCACCGACGACGACATAGCTCGCAACCTGGTCACATACCGGGACCAGGCCTCGCCCTTCTTCGATTTTTCGCGGGGGCTGTTCCGCCACAACGGGGACTGGTTGCGCGACGTGACACTGCCTCGTCTCATCGAAGTGACCGCCCACGTCCCGGTGGCGATGTCGCTTCAGCGTGAGGACTTCCGCAACCGGATCTCTGCCGGCCACAGCTTGTCGCTGGCCGAGCTGCTCTACTCGGTGGCCATGGCCCTGGACTCCGTCGAGGTCCGCTGCGACCTCGAAGTCGGAGGCCTCGACCAGTTCCTCAACATGCAGATGTGCCGNNACTGGTCGTGGCCACGGCGCTGCTCGAGGGCACCGATGGCACGGGGGCCAAGATGAGCAAGTCGAGAGGCAATTACATACCGTTGACGGCACCCCCGGGAGAGATATTCGGAAAAGTGATGTCGGTACCCGACCGCCTGATGGAGCCCTACCTGAAAGCGCTGTCAGAATGGCAGGCCCACGACCTCGCCGTTCTGGCCGAACGGTTGGCGGACGGCTCGGCCCACCCCCGGGACGTGAAGAAGATCGTGGCCGGTGAGGTTACGGCCGCCGTACACGGCGTGGATGCGGCGATGGCGGCCCGCGACGAGTTCGAGGCCCACTTCTCGCGGCGCAATTACGCCGGCCTGCGCGACCTGCCGGTGGTTGGCGACGTCTCCCGAGCGGTCGTCGAGATCGTCAAATCCCTCGGCTTTGCCGCCAGCAACGGCGAAGTGCGGCGTGTGGCCGAGCAAAAGGGAATACGCCTGGTGGTTGAGGCCGCTGATGGCGGGCCCCAGGAACAGGTCCTGCTGACGCCTGATGATGCGCGCCAGCCCCTGGCCGACCTCCTGAAGACCAAACTCGACGGCGCTGGTGGCGACTGCTACTTGAAGGTCGGGCGCAGGCTCGCCCGCATCGACCTTTAGGCCCGGGGCCGGCGCAGCGCGGCGATGACCGTCAGGTCGATGACGGCGAAGATAGCCCCCAGGCCGATGAGCGAGTACTCCGCGTATGGAGGCGAAACCAGGTAGATCGGCGCAATTATGAGGAACACGGCGATGCCGAGGACGAACAGGTGTTGCAATGCCTCGTCTCGCCCTATAGGTCTCATGGCCATTCCCGCAGGTTAGCGGGCCCGACCAGGCCGGGGGCGCCCCGAACTAGGACCTTGGCCCCGGCTCGGGCGGGCGCCAAACGCCGCCGTCAGAGCCGCTCGACGCCGAGAGGGCGCAGCGCCGGCTCTCCCAGGCGGTCCGAGGCGTCGAGATCCACTTCGACCAGGACGGCCCACTCGTGGAAGCGGGCGGGATCGTCCAGGACAAGGCGCGCCCGCCAGCGCCGCCCGTCGTCTTGCAGTTGCCAGAGATCGGGGCCTCGAGCGTCCCCGCCCGTGCCGATAACGGGGTGCTCGGCAAAGTACGGCTGGAAGGCGGCTTCCCAGCGCCCCGCGTCCCAGCCCTCACCCTGGTCGAGCTCTTCCAGGGCGCGCCAATCGTGCCGGGCCGCCAGCTCGGCCCGTCTGAAGACGGCGTTGCGGACCATCACCCTGAAGGCACGCGGGTTGGCGGTGAGAGCAGGTGCCCGGTCGTCGGGCCGGGACCGGACCGGTCGCTCGCCCCGGGCGACGGCTTCTTGGAGCTCTAGGGGGTGGCTGAGCATTTCCCACTCGTCGAGCAGGCTCGAGTCCACCTGGCGCACTATTTCGCCCAACCATTCGGTTATGTCGCGCGACGTCGACGATTTCGTGTCCTCGGGCACGTTTTGCACCAGGGCCTTGTAAGCGTCTGAGAAGTACCGCAGGAGCAAACCTTCCGAACGGGCCAGGCCATAGTGGGCGACATATTCGGAGAAGCCCATCGACCGCTCGTACATGTCCCGCACGATCGACTTGGGCTGCACGTTGTGGTCGCGCGCCCAAGGGTGGCGGACGCGGTAGACGTCGAAGACTTCGTAGAGGAAATCCGCCCGCGGTTTGGGGTACTCGACCTCCCGGAGGATTTCCATTCTCTCCTCGTATTCCATGCCTTCGTCCTTCAGGCGGGCCAGAGTCTCGGTGCGGGCGCGCTCCAGCTGGGCGGCCAGGACCGGCCACGGCCCCTCGAGGGTGGACTCGACCACCGACACGACGTCCAGCTCCCAGTCGGGCGAGGTTTGGTCCAGGCGCGGCACCGCCTCCAGGACGAACAGGCTGAGGGGTTGGTTGAGGGCGAAGTCCTCCTGCAGGTCGACGGTCACCCGCACCCGTCGTCCCAGGTCGTCGGGTTGGCCCAGGCGCTCGAGCACCCCCGCCGCCAACAGCGAGCGGTACATGCCGATGGCCTGGTGGATGTGGCGGCGCTGCCCCGGCCTCGGGTCGTCGTTGTCGGTCAGCAAGCGCTTCATGGCGCCGCAGCCGTCGCCGGGCCGGTCGAGGACCTCCAGCAGCATGGCATGGGTAACCCGGAAGCTGGACGTCAGGGGCTCGGGCGGCGCCTGCACGAGGCGGTTGAAGGTGCCCTCGTCCCAGTGCACGAAACCCTTGGGCGGCTTGGCCCTTACCACTTTGCGCCGCTTGCCGGCGTCGGTGCCGGCGCGGGCCAGCGCCCGGTCGTTCTCGCTCACGTGCTCAGGAGCCTGAGCGACCACGCTGCCGGCCGAATCGAAACCGGCGCGGCCTGCCCGTCCCGCCATCTGGTGGAACTCCCGGGCCGAAAGCACCCGGCTGGTGGTCCCGTCATATTTCGACAGCGCCGTGAAAAGGACTGTCCGGATAGGGACATTTATCCCCACTCCCAGCGTGTCCGTGCCGCAGACGATCTTCAGGAGGCCCTCCTGGCAGAGCCTTTCCACCAGCCTCCGGTAGCGCGGGAGCATCCCGGCGTGGTGCACGCCTATACCGTGGCGCAGGAGGCGGGACAGGGTTTGGCCGAAACCGCTGCCGAACCGGAAGCCGGCGATGGCACGGGCGACGAGGTCGCGTTCGGCCCGGCTCGTCAGCTGGGCGCTGGTGAGTGCCTGCGCCCGCTCTACGGCCGCCTTCTGAGTGAAATGCACGGCGTAGACGGGGCTGAGCCCCTCGGAAATCAGCTCGCCCAGGGTGTCGTGGACCAAAGTGCGGGCGTAGCGGTAGTCGAGCGGTACGGGTCGTTCGGCCGAGGTCACGACTGTGGTCGGCCGTCCCGTGCGCCTCTCGAAGTCGGCCACGAAGCGGGTGACGTCGCCCAATGTGGCCGACATGAGGATGAACTGCGACCCGCGCAGTTCGATGAGCGGCACCTGCCACGCCCAGCCCCTGTCGGGGTCGGCATAAAAATGGAACTCGTCCATCACGACTTGGTCGACGGGAGCCGCCTCGCCGTAGCGGAGAGCGACGTTGGCCAGCACCTCGGCCGTGCAGCAGATCACGGGCGCTTGGGGGTTGATGGAGGCGTCGCCGGTCAGCATGCCGACGTTCGCGGTCCCGAGCTCGGAGCAAAGATCGAAGAACTTCTCCGAGACGAGAGCCTTGATGGGGGCGCTGTACCACGAGCGTTTGGCACCGGCCAGCGCGGCCAGGTGGGCACCCAGGGCGACGAGGCTCTTACCGGAACCGGTGGGCGTGTTGACAATCACATGGTCGCCCGCCAGGACGGAGATGAGGGCCTCTTCTTGGGCCGGGTAAAGACGGAGACCTCGTCCGGACGCCCAGGAGGTGAACGCCTCGAGAACCTCGTCCGGGCCGGCCCCGGTGGCCGAGCCGGTGGCCGAACGCAAGTGCTCGAGAAGGGACGGAACGGGGAAAGCCTACCAACGGGCCCGCCAACCTGGCATACTACCGTCGAACCCCTAGTGAAAGGGCCCTAGTGACCAATTTTGACCCCAGCGCACCCGGCAACCAGCAGCCGTGGGGTGCGCCACAACCCGCTGGACAGCCCGCTGGCGGTGACTGGGGAGCGGCCCCAGGCGCGGGCCCACAGGGCGGACAACCGCCCTACGGAGGCCAGCAGCTCCCCCCGTACGGCCAATTCGGCTCGCCGCAAGCCAACTGGGCGCCGACTGCTTCTCCTCAGGGTGAACTGGCGCTGTGGCCGCAGCGCGCCCTCGGATGGGTAGTCGACTGGGCCATGTGGTTTGTCCCTTACATCGTCCTGTACATATTCACTGTGGCCACCGGCTCGGTCTTTTTCGCGCTTATCGGGGGCCTCTGGGCCTTGGTGGTCTCCATCTGGCTCGCCATTCAGCTCGGCCAGTACGGCTCCACGCCGGGCATGCGCCTGGCCGGCCTCAAATGCGTCAAGGAGGGCACGGGCCAAACGTTAGGGGCGGGGCTGGGTTTCGTCCGCGGCCTTATCCACGTCGTGGCATCGTGGCTGTGCCTGGTGCCCTTTATCGTCGACATGCTTTTCCCCCTCTGGGACGTCAAACGCCAGACTCTGGCCGACAAGATCATGGGGACCGTAGTCCTCAAGGTCCCCGTCCAGGGCTTCAGCCTTACGCCCAAGACGACCGCGTAGGGAGCAGGCGCTCTTGTTGGCAGCCAAGGGCCGGCGGTGGCCGGCTCGGGCTGGGCCCGCCCGGGCTGGACTGGCCCCGGCGGCGGCGGCAGCCGGGCTCGTGGTCGCCACGACGGTGGTGGCGCTGCGGGACCCGTTCCAGCACCACCTCACCCCGCCCTGCCCTTTCCACGCCCTAACCGGGCTGTGGTGCCCGCTGTGCGGGGGGACGAGGGCGGTGTGGGCGGCCGCCCACGGGCACTTCGGGCTCATGATGCGCGCCAACGCCCTTCTTCCTGTCATCGTCCTGGCCGCCGCCTGGGGTTGGTTGGCGTGGCTGGGCCGGGCCACGGGCTGGTGGAGATGGCCCCGCCCGAGCACGCGAGCGGCGGGGTGGGTGTTCGCCGCCGCGCTCGTCGCTTTCACGGTGCTGCGCAACCTGCCCGCTTTCGCCTCCCTGGCCCCGCCCGCACTGGGTTGAGGGTTCCCAGGGCCCGCCGCAGCCGTTGTGCCTCGGGTAATCTCGTCCCCCTATGGGTAGACGACCGGCGACGTTGGTTTTCGGCTTGGCCGCGGCTGCACTGGCGCTGGGCGGCTGCGGTGTGTCCGTGGCGGCCGGCGGGCGCGACGCCGCGACTCACCCGGCCTCGGGCATTTGGGTATCGCCGACCGTGGGCGGAGGCAACGTGTCAGGCGGTGCGCCGTCCGCCGCGTCTTTCCGGCCCCCGCCGAGCACACCCGCCGCCTCCCGGCCGAGCGGGCTCGCTTCCACGCTCGAGGACGTCCAGCGCGCCGTGACCGGTGGTTGCTGGGAGAACGCCCACTACGGCAGCGTGTACGGTGCCTACGACCAGTTCTTCTGGTGGCAGGGCGACTGCGGCGACACGGTCGGCCAGGTCACGGTGGAGCTGTACCCGAGCGCAGCGGCGGCCAAGGACGAGGTGCACCACCCTGCGATTTCCGCCCTTCTGGCCCGCTACCTCGACGGCGCCGTAATCGTCGACGTCTACACCAGTGCTCCGCTGTCGGTGCTCTCGCAGATCGGGACGGTCAAGGGGTTGGCCGCGGTCATTGGTTACAGCAGCTAGATCCTCGGGTCAGGCGAGCCGGGCGATGTCGCGCCACATAAGGGTCGCCACCATCGCCATGACCACCACGTAAAGGGCGGCTGCCACCCAGCGCCAGCGATGATCAGCCTTGAAGAAGCGCCTTATGGCCCGGACGTCGAAGACCAGGGCCACCGCCCCCACCGGTAGCCCGATGGCGGGCCCGATCAGCGGGAGGGTGCCCACCCAGGGTGCCAGCACCGGGAAAATGATGTAGCTGAGCAGGCACCGCGTCGCCGACAATGCGATCGAGGAACTGAAGAGATTGTGGATGTCCTGGCCGGTGGCCGGCTCCCGGATCCGCAACAGCCCGCGGGCGCAGCGGTCGGCTGCTCCTCGTTGCCCGGTCCGCGGTGGCGAAGGGAGGTCACCGAAGCCCAGCTGAGGCAAGGGACCGGCCCGATCGAGTTCCACCGTCGGGTTGGCCGTGCCGTCCACAGGCGCCAGGTTAGCGCCCGCCGGCGGCTGCGGGCCCCCCTCAGGTAGCGGTGGCGCCGGGCGCCTCCACGCCCGTGATGACGGGCTTGCCGGACGGTGCCAGCACCCACCAGATCCCACCATAGGTCGCCACCCCCTGGCCGGTCACCATGCCCGGGCTGGCGTCGTCCTGGTACGTGTACAGGGCGTGCTTGCCGTAAAGCACCTGTTTGGCCCCATTGCTGCGCACGAAGATGGTCAGGAGGGACGGGTTGATGCCCGGTCCTGCTTTGAGCCTGCCCTTTACCAACAGGGGCGGCCACACCAAGGGACATGGGCCCACGCAGATGCTGGCGCCGGGCGGGTCGGAGGTGAGCAGGTACAGGGTCATCCCCGTCGATGTCACCAGGATCCGGCCCAGGCCCTTCACGGAGCGCTCCGCCACGGTGGCAGAAGAGGCGGACGCCACCGTCGTCACGCTGGGCGGCGCGACGAGGCTGTGGCCGCCGCAGGACGCCAAGGCCGCCGCCCCCAGGACGGCCAGCACCGGCAAAGCTGCGCCGGCCCGGCGGCTGACGGGCGCAGCCATCATCCGGACCGGGGCCGGCGCAGGAAGGCTTCCTGGGCCACGCTGGCCACCAGGGCGCCCTCCTCCGAGAAGATGCGGCCCTGGGTCAGGCCCCGCGAGTCGCGCAGCGAGCTGCTGGACGCTTCGAAGAGCAGCCACTCATCTGCTCTGAAGGGCCGGTGGAACCAGATGGCGTGGTCGAGGCTCACCGCTCGCCAGGCCTGCACCGGCGAGCACTGGACCTCGTGTAGAGCGCCCGCCAGCCAGGCCGGGCCGCTGTCGGACGCGTAGGCCAGGGCGGCGGCATGCATCGATGGTTCGGAGCCGAGGTCCTCGAGGATCCGGAACCAGCTGCAGGCCCACTGCAAGCCCTCGCCCGCGCCCTGGAAGGAACCGTCGACAAGACGCATTTCGAACAACTGGCTCCAGCTAACTTCCTTGCCGGCTTCGGGGCTGAGGACCGCCGGCGCCTCGACCAACTGCACGTCCATCGTCGAGGCGCCCAGGGTCTGGAAGGACGCCGACATGTTGAGGATGGCCCCCGTCGACTGGCGCGCCACGACTTGGCGGGCCACGAAAGTATGGCCGTCCCGCAAGCGTTCGACCTCGAACCGGACAGGCTCGTCGGGGTCCCCGACGCGCAGGAAATAGGCATGCAACGAGTGAGGAGTATGGCCCGGTTTCACCGTCAGGTCGGCGGCCCGCAGGGCCTGTGCCACTATCTGCCCGCCGTAAAGGCCCTCCCACGGGTACCTCGGACCGGCGCCGACGTAGGTGTCCGGCCCATGAGCTTCGAGCTCCATCATGGCCCGGAACGGCATGGGCATGTCCGACCTGTCAGGAATTGTCAAGGCGGGGGAACACACTTTGCTCGAGCACCAGCTTTATGCCGGCGGCAATGGGTATGGCCACAAGGGCCCCGATAATACCGAGCAGAGCGCCACCGATGATTACGGCCAGGACCGTGACGACGGGCGACACGTTGACAGCCTGGCGCATGACCCGGGGTACGAGCAAATAATCCTCGATAAACCGGTACGCGACGTAAAAGGCTCCCGTCGCAATTGCCGTAGGCAAGGACACGGCCAGGGCCACGAGGGTGACGAAAACCCCGGCGCTGGTCGATCCGACCACCGGCACCAGGTCGAAGAGGGCCACCAGAAGGCCGAGGAGTATGGCGTACGGGATGCCG
>PMLI01000573.1 GCA_003158835.1 Acidimicrobiaceae bacterium | reverse complement strand
GGGTTCAAGTCCCCCCTCCGACACAACAGATCTGGTACCAACTCGGAGCCCAGCCTCGTCTAGGGTGACCAGGATCGGCGGGGCGCCCAGCACCTGGACCATGACCTGGTCCGGGTAGAAGAACACCGAATCGAGCAGGTCCTCGATGATCGTCCGGCGCTCGTCAGCCGTGGCCTCCTCCCAAATCTCGTCCAGGTCAAAACTGGCGAGGACCTCAGCCGCCTCCTCGAAACGCTCCGCCAGCTCGTCCCTGTGCTCCTGGTCGGCCCGTCGGGCCGCTGCCTCAGCCTCCAACGTGGCTATCTGCACTCGCAGCCTTGCCTCCTCTGCTGCGAACGTCTCGTCGCTGATCTTGTCGGCGTAGTACAGGTGCAGCAGCTTGTCCACCTTGGCCCGCAGAGCCGTTATGGCCGAGCTCACCGATGGCCCCGTCGGCGCCGGCTGTCTCCGGTGCGAGGTCAGCTCCTCCCTGATCGCCTCCTGTAAGTCCTCGTCGTCCTTCACCGCTCGAAGGCCGATGACGGCCGCCCGCAGCAGGCCCCTGGCCGAGCGCCCCGGTTGGTCGCAGCCCTGCCCCCGGTGCTTGCAGCGGTAGATGCCCTCGTTGCGCTCGTTGTACTCGATCCCTGCTACCCGCCCGCACAGGCCGCACCGAGCCTTCCCGGACAGCAGGTCCTTGCTCCGTCGCCGCCCAGGAATGTGGCCACGGTTGGCCGCGTTGAACAGCTCCAAGCTCACCAGCGCCGGCTGGTCACCCACGAACCACTCGTCTTTCAACCTGGTTTCGCCCAGGTACACCCGGTTCCCGCATATATGGCGCACCGTCGAGTACTTGAAGCCCACCTCGGACTCGATGGCCGGGTAGCTCCTCCCCGCCGCTCGCAGCTCGAAGACACGCAGCACCAACGCCGCAAGCTCGTTCGGCACCAGCTTGCCGTTCAGCATGTCGTAACCCGTCGGTGCCCGGTTCTGCCACCGTCCCTTTTCCGCCGCCTGGCGCATGCCCATTTTGACGTTGTCAATCAGGTGTTCACGGTTCCATTGCGCCATAAGCCCATGGAAGGCGACTTGAACCCGGCCATTAGCAGTGCTCAGGTCAAGTTCGCCCTCGTTGCAGGAGTGCAGGCGAACGGCTTGCCGCCGGAGCAACTTCACGAGCTGTGCGACGTCGCCTTGGTCCCGGCTAAGCCGGTCGAGGCTCCAGACAATCAGGTGGCTCACCGCCCCGTCTCGGACCAAGCCGAGCAGCTCTTGCAGCTTCGGCCGGTCGAGGTTCTTCCCCGACCACCCCTCGTCTGCAAATACGGTTACGGCCCCGAGGTTACGTAGCTGGGCTAAGTCCCGGCAGCGCTTTGCCTGACCTGCGGGGGAGTGCTCGGTTTGGTCGTCCGTCGACACTCGCACGTAAGCCACCGTCTGGCCCATCCCGTCCTCCTCTTTCTCTTTCGCCATCTTTCGACAGCGCCCGTCTGGCGGCCCTGACGAGCACCGCCGCCACCCGCGAGAGGTCCCGCCCGTCGCTCATCGCCTCACCACCGCCACGTCTTCACCGGGGGCCGGCTCCAGCCCGCCTGGTCGCTGGAGTCCCAGACCTTCAGATGTTCTCGGCCCTCAGGGGTCACCAGCTTGTCCACCAGGCGCTCGGCCTCAGCCCTGTCGCCTACCCAGCTGCCCTCTTTGACCGGAGAGAACCCCTGGGCGACCTCGTAGCGGTGGTTGTCCCGCCCCACGTGGTCGGCTGACCAGTCCTTCTGAGCGTACTTGCACCCGTAGTTGGAGGCCCGCCGCCATCCCTCCCGAGGGCTCCGGCACGGCCCCAGAGGCTCACCTTTGGGGCCTTGGGGTGAGCGGACGAAGTCGGTCACCCACACCCAGCCCAGGCCCCATATGGACTCCACTACGGGGTGCTCCAGGCGCCGGGCCACGAAGAAGTTGACGTGCCAGCCGTGGCCGCCCGGGTGCAGCTCCGGGGAGTACCAGTAGGGAAAGGCACACCCACCGAGAGCGGCCCGGAGGCGACGTGCGAACTCCGAGACCTGGCCCATCACCACCCGGCGGTCGAACTGCCCGGTGATCAGGGTCAGAACCCACATGTACCGCAGCGCATTGCGCACGAAGTACCGCCGGGACTTGGCCGCCGCACGACCGTTCGCCTGCGCCCACGCCGTCGCTTCTCGCTGGGCGTCCAGCACCCGGGACCCCTCGTAGAACGGCCCCGCTTCGTCCCAGCCCTCGTCGAAGAAGACGCCGCCGTCCCGAGAGGCCCGCCACGCCCCGACCCGGTGACCGGCAGCCTCCCGACCTGCATACCGGGCGGCCCGTGCCCGGTCGACGACACCGCTCGTTGCTGTCCCCCCGACGGCATGCACCCAGGCCAAGGAAGCCTCGGCGCACTCCGGCCAGTTCGTGAACCTCCACCCCGACGGCCGCTCGTCTTGGCAGGTGTCAGTCCCGAGTTGTGTGCTTATGTCAAGTGAAGCGCCGTCTCCCGGGCGCCGCCGCGCCAGAGCGCGCACTGCCTGACCCTCCCGTCGGTGCTCCGCCTGTCTCATTGACTGCGACTCTAGCAGTCTCAGCGACTGAGACAGCGCCATTTCACCGGCCAGCCTCTGCAGCGCAGTCGGGGCGCCAGGGACGGGCCCGTCGGTGTCCTCGTGCCTCGGACCACCGACCGGCCCGTTCCCCGGTGCCCCGTGGCCAGCCTCAGTAGTCGGCTAGAGCGCCCCCGAGCATGTACATCACCGGTTGGACTTCCTCGATGGCCTTAGCTCGGTCCCTCAGCTGCTTCCAGATGCTGTCGTAACGGTCCTGGGCGCCTGAGACCTGGTTGACCCGCAGCGGCGAGGTCTCCCTCGGGAAGGCCTTCCGAAAGGCCTGCTGGTCACGGAACGCCGTCGCCCGGCTAAGCTCCATCGCGTCGGCGTACTCCTCGACGGTCTCGGGATCGTGGCCCAGCTCGGCAGTCGCCAATCCCCACCCCATAGCGAAACGGAGGGCACGCGCCCCTCCCCGAAAGCCGGCGTTGCG
>PMLI01000245.1 GCA_003158835.1 Acidimicrobiaceae bacterium | reverse complement strand
CTTCACGTTCTCGAAGGTCGTCAAGGCGTTGAACATCCGGGAAGTCTGGAACGTCCTTGCCACCCCGAGCCGGTTCACCTTGTAAGGCTTGAGGCCGATCACGCTGACGGCGTGACCATTTTTGGGGGTGAAGATGATCGTCCCCTCCTGTGGCGTGTAGACCCCGGTTAGGCAGTTGAACAAGGATGTCTTACCGGCGCCGTTCGGGCCGATCACCGCGAGGATCTCGCCCCGGTGTAGCCGGAGGGATACGTCGCTCAGGCTGATGACCCCGCCGAAGCGGAGGGTCACGTGCTCGACCGAGAACAAAACGTCTGCCGCCTCGGGCACAGGCGTGTCGGGCGCAGGCATGTCAGGCACCGGGCTCGTCATTCGGTCTCCGAGCCGATGTAGCCGGGCTCGTCCAGGGACAACTTGCCGTACGACGACGGCAGTGCCTCTCCCATGGACTTGACCTGCACCGGGCCACCCGGGCTATCGGCGTAACCGACGCCCGCCTCGGTAAGCAGGATCTCCCGCCGCCGCCGGCGCGAGGGAATGACGCCTTGGGGCCGGAAGATCATGAGGACGATGAGCAGGGCCCCGAGGTAGATGAACTCGTCTTGGAACTGGTAGTCCTTGAATGAGTGGATCTGGAGGTACTGGGGCAGCCACTGGATGAAGCCAGCCCCGATCACCGCACCGGCGATCGAGCCCATTCCTCCGAAGATCACGAAGACGAGGATCAGGATCGACGTCTGGACGATGAAGTCGTTGGGCACCAGGCTCTGGACCTGGCTGGCGAAAAAGACACCGGCGAACCCGGAGGTGGAGGCTCCTATGGCAAAGGCCATGACCTTGTACTTCAGCGTGTTGATGCCCAGGGAGTCGGCCGCCACCTCATCTTCACGGATTGCGGTCCAGGACCGTCCCACCCGGGACTGCTCGAGGAAACTGAACCCCACCATGAAAACGACCGCCACCCCGAGTATCAGGTAGTAGTAGGGCAGGACCGTCCCCGTCCAGCGGTAGTTGACCGAGAAGATGTGAATGGAGAACTGGGGGATGAAGCCCGGTGTGCCTGCTGGTCCGCCTGTCACCCCGTTGAGGTTGTTGGCGACGATCTCGATGATCTCACCGAACCCCAGGGTCACGATCGCCAGGTAGTCCCCCCGGAGCCGGAGCGTGGGCGTCCCGAGCAGGACGCCGGTGAGCATGGCGGCGGCGATGGAAAACGGGATGACCCAGAACGGGTTGAGGAGGAACGGCGGGTGGATCGGGAGGGCGCCCGTGAAGTACGCCGTCGTGTAGGCCCCGATGGCCCAGAACGCGACGTACCCGAGGTCCAGCAACCCGGCGAAGCCGACGACGACGTTGAGGCCCATGGCGAGCAGGACGTAGATCGCAACCTGGGTGGTGAGGATCGACTGGATNNGTGATCGCCGTCTTCCCGTAGGCGAACTTGGCCTCCTTCGTGATCCCGGTGAACTCGTAGCGGCTGCGATCGGGACGTGGCCCGCCAATGGCGCGAACGAGGTCCACCCCCACCCAGGAGAGGGCGCCCACCAAGATGATCGCCCCGGCCACCATGATGACCAGCCCCGCCGGGCGGTTGTGGGTCATGACGTCGATGGAGGCCAGCCAGTGGGCAACGGAGTGCGGTGTCGAAGCCCGCCACAAGGACCACGTCGTCCACGTCAGCCACCCGTACGCGAACAGGACAACGCCCGCCACCGTGCCCAGCCGCCGCCGGCGCCGGGCGGGGACCATCTTGCGGAGCTCGGCGAGGCCGAAGAGCAAGGCCTCCAGCACGCACAGGCCCAGTGCCAGCCACAAGAGGAGCCTGCCCAGGGACCGGTCGTGCGGCACCGCCCCGATTGTGTTGAGGTACCGCGACACGGAGTTGTGCATCCACGCCAGCACCCCGTACAGGGCAACGACCGAGTAGGACGCCAGCCTGGCGACGCGCAGCGACCGCCGCTCGAAGAGATAGACGACCAGCTCCATCACCGCGAACCCGCACCCGATCTCGATGCAGACACCGCCCTTCCAGGTGTCGGCCGGCGAGATCCACGACACCCAGATGAAGCCGCACGCCACGACCGCGGCGTCGAGACCGAGGCGCACCCTGGGCGACGCCGTCACCTTGGCGACCGAGGCGCGGAGGCGGTTGGTGCGCGACTTCAACCGGGCGCCGAAGGACTGCCAAGTCGAGACGACGACGAACAGCACCGCCGCGAACCCGACGAACCAGAACAGCCTGGGGAACTGCAGCGAACCAGTGAACCCCGAAGTCGGCGCGGCGTTGGTCCCCGCCGGACCGGTCATGACGGCAAGGACCAGGACAGCCCCCACACATACGCCGAGGCGCCGCGCCCAGGCACTCCTCACCAGGCCGGCGAGGTGCTCGGCGCGTGGGCCCCGCCCTCGCGCCCCCGAGAGCGGGCCGGGGCGAGCCGCGGTACCGGGGCCGGCCGCGGTCACGCCTCTCTCCCAAGCCGCTCACCGAGGATGCCCGTCGGGCGAAAAAGCAGGAGCGTGACCAGCACCCCGAAGGCGACGACGTCTTGCCATTCCGCCGACATCCAGCGCAGCGGGATGCTCTCGAACAGCCCGAGCAACAAACCACCGATCATCGCTCCCCGGATGTTGCCGATACCCCCGAGGACGGCGGCGGTGAACGCCTTCAGTCCCGGGACAAAGCCCATCGTGTAGATGACGCCGAACTGGAGCCCGAAGAGGAACCCGGCGACGCCGCCCATGAGGCCGCCGAGCACGAACGTCAGCGAAATGGTCCTGTCGATGTGCACACCCATGAGGCTCGCCGTCTCGGCATCCTGGGCGACGGCGCGGATGCCCTTACCGAGCTTGGTCTTGTTGACCACGGTGTCGAGCACGATCAAGAGGACGAAGGCGACGACCATGGTCACGATCCAGGTGGACTGGACACCGACGCCGCAAACACGGAAGGCGACCCCATTGACCACGGCCGGCGCCGGGATGAACGCGGTGTACCGCCCGAACTCCTTGCCCGCCAGGTTGAACAAGAAGTAGGAGGCTCCGATGGCGCTTATAAGGTACGTCAGTCTAGGTGCGTTGCGCTTTCGCAGCGGCCGGTATGCGACCCGCTCGAGGA
The DNA here is from genome assembly GCA_003158835.1 of Acidimicrobiaceae bacterium. Lineage (GTDB taxonomy): Bacteria > Actinomycetota > Acidimicrobiia > Acidimicrobiales > Palsa-688 > Fen-671. The sequence continues at coordinate 2,059 of PMLI01000245.1, read as the reverse complement.
CAAAGGCGGTCGCCCCGCCCGCCGCCGCGCCGGCGACGATCCCTACGATCATGAACCAGATAGCCCAGAACCCCGTTGGGCTGGAAGAGCCGATCACGGCCCGCATGGCGAACAGGCCGCCGTACCCACCGGCCATCACCACTTCGGAGTGGGCGAAGTTGATGAGCTTGAGGACGCCGTAGACGAGGGTGTAGCCGAGCGCAATGAGCGCGTAAAGAAACCCGTTGGCGAGGCCGCCAACGATGAGCGAGACCCAGATGTTGTTGTTGGCGAGGAACCCCGGGCAACTCATGCGTTCAGAAAACTCTCATCAACCGTGAGCGGCAAATTTACTCGGTCACACGGCGAGGGACAAGTTATGGAAAAAAGCCGGGTACCCCGCAATGGCGGAGTACCCGGCTAGGTCACGACTGCCGACAGGTGCTACACCAAGCCGAGTTGGACCAACTTGCCGTTTATAACCTGATTTACGTAGATGGCGGTGCCGGCGATGTTCCCATCGGGTTGGAAGGAGATCACCTTGGTAAGACCGTGGTAGACGATCTTGTGAAGGCCGTTGGCGACGTTTATACGCGTGATGGACGCGACACCGCCCTTACCACGGGCGATGATCTGCAACTCGGCGATGACCGTGTTGGCCGCATCGAACGCCTCGCCGGAGTAGATGCCGACGGGGAACTTGGCGATAGCCTTGAAGCCAGCGGCGAAGGCATTGTCGGCCTTGCTATTACCGAGGACCGCGCATGCGCAGGAGGCATACACGCCGTTGGCGGCGCTGGGCGGGTTGGTCCCAGATATGAGCGCAGTGCTGTCACTGCCGTCCCCGCTCATGACCTTGCCCGTATAGCCCGCCTTGGACAGCGCGCCGACGAGCAGGCCGAGGTCGCAGTAGTAGCCGCCGTAGAACATCAGCTGCGGCTTCGCGCTCACCACGGTGGCGGCGTCGTCGGGGTACTGCGTGGGGCTGGCGGTCCCGGCGCTGCACTGGCTGGTGCCGGGGAACGTGCCGATTGTGACCGTGGCGCCGTCCTTCGTCGCCTGGGCCGCGAAGGCGGCGGACAGGCCTTCACCGTAGGTCTGGGCGTCGCTGGTGACGTACAGCTTGGTCAGATGGAGCGTCTTGACGACGTAGTCGGCGTCAGCCGGTCCCTGGACGCTGTCGTCGGCGACATCCCGGAAGAAGTTGTGCCATCCGGAGTGCGCCAGCGCAAAGTTCGTCGCTGACGGGCTGACAGTCGCCAGGTTGTGTGCGCTGAAAGTAGGCTCGGCCGCCTTCGTGGCGCCCGAGAAGGCGGGGCCGACGACGGCGATGACCGAGGGGTTGGCGGTGAGCTCCTGGGCGTCGGTCGGCGAAAGCGTCGGCGAGCCCTGGTCGTCCTTGCCGACGTACTTGAGCGTGAACGGGAGCTTGCCGAACTGGGACTTCCCGGCGTTGGCCTGGTTGATGGCGTACTGGACGGCGTACGCCATGTTGAGGCCCAGCTGCGCGTTGCCACCCGAGAGCGGGCCCTCGTAGGCAAGGTCGAACGTGGGCTTAGTGATGGCTGGATGCCTGACGCTTGCAAATGCCGCTCCGCTCAAACCGGAGAGCACGACTGCCCCCGCCACAAGCGGCACGCCGGCCTTCATGAGCAATTTCCTCATGAACTTTCCTCCTATTGGGTTTTCACTCGGGGCACGCGTTTGCCCCCAGTTCATCGGTGAAGTAACCTTATCGAGTCAGTAGGCAAATAGCCAGCCAGGGGTGGCGGGCGGCATCAGGTGCGAGGGCCGAGTTTGACGCGACCGAACGGTCGCGCGCCGGGCAGCATTGCCAGCCGAGCAGCATTAGGCACCGCACGGCATTAGGCGTGGCATCGCAGGACGTCACATCACCGTCGCGTTCTCTGGTTGCTGGTCTCGTGGCTTTAGATTTTGCTCTGAGCGGCGTCTGTCTACGAGGCCTACGAGTTCGATCATCCGTACCGCCAGTGGGCCAGCGACCTCGCCGAGCGCAATATCGTCCTCGAGCCCGGCCGCCCCGGCCCCCGGCCGCCCCGGCCCAGGGAGGCCCGGCCCA